>CAYVGN010000360.1:0-3647 GCA_964451215.1 uncultured Acidobacteriota bacterium | reverse complement strand
GCCGCGGAACTGGAGGCGGCGCCTCGGGTGCAGCTTCCTCGACGGGCTTTTCCGTGAGCGCCGCCTCCAGTTCCGCGGCGGCCTGGAAGCGGTTCTGCGGCTTCTTCTCGAGGCACTTGCCGATGGCGCGATCGAGGAATTCCGGCAGGTAGGGTTCGAGCTGGCGCGGCGGCGGCGGCGTCTCCTGGATCTGCTTCAGGGCCAGGGCCACCGGCGTCTCCGCCTGCAGGGCGGGCTGGCCGGTGAACATCTCGTACATCAGCAGGCCGAGCGAATAAAGATCGCTGCGCGTGTCGGCCGGCTTGCCCTCCGCTTGCTCGGGGCTCATGTAAGCGGGCGTCCCCAGCATGCCCAGGGTGGCCGTGGCCTGCGCCTCCAGCGAGCGGGCGATGCCAAAATCCATCACCTTGGCTTGGGCCTGCCGGTCAATCAGGATGTTCTCAGGCTTCAAGTCGCAGTGGATGACCCCCTGACCGTGCGCTTCGGCCAGCGCCGAGCAAACCTGCCTTACCCACTCCAGGCCGCGGCGCAGCGGCACGCCGCCAAAGGCCCGCAGCACCGCGCGCAGGCTGTCGCCCTCGACGTACTCCATGCTGATGGCCACGGTGTCGCCGAAGCGCAGCAGCTCGTACATCCGGCAGACATTCTTGTGGGTGATTTTGCGGGCCAGCAGCAGCTCCGCCTTGAAGCGCTCGATCAGCTCGGGTTGCGAGGCGATCTCCGGCTGCAGGACCTTGAGCGCGACGATGCCGCCGGTCTCGCGGTCGCGCGCCCGGTAGACAATGCCCATGCCGCCGCGGCCGAGTTCGTTGAGCAGGTCATAGCGTTGGGTCAGCGGGCGCAGGAGGGGGTCGGCGAGCGTGGGCGCGCTGCCGCCAGTTCCGGGGCTGCCGCCCCCTCCGCTGAAGGGTTCCCGCCAGTCCAGGGTGGACTCGTCGTCGCTGCCGCGGGTCATATGGGCGCGCCAGGCGCTGCCGGCCGGCTCCTACGTATGCGGAAAGGGCGGGCGCACGGATCAGCCCCTGCCCGCAGCGTCCCAGCATCAGTTGCAGCCGGGCGGCCATGCGAAACTAGTGCCGTGACCAGTTGAAAAGGTGGTCCCGCAATGCGAGATAGCGCCGGCATCTTGCCGGCATACTGCCGCGGGCCGCCGAGACCGCGGCGCTACAGACGGTTGCAACGAAATTAACTGGTCACGGTACTCTAGCACATCTGCGCGAGGAATGGAATCGGGGAAGCCCGACTTCCCGGGCTTGCCGCGCTTCCCCGTCCGGTAAGGGCGGCAGCCATTGCCGCCGGCGGTTTCGTCTTAGGCCGACCAGGATCGGTTTTATTATTGATTGCGGCGCGACTTCCGCACAGCACCCGGCCGGGAAAACTGTCGTGTGGGTTCTTACCGCACCGCGATGGTGACTGCGTTCGAGGCCACCCCATTCTGCATGATCACCACGGGCACCGCGCTGCCCGGCTGCGTCCAGGCTTTTTCACTGCCGGTGGTTAACCCTAGGTTCGTGGGGCACTTTGTGGTTCAATGGGCGCGGAGAATGCGCTTACCGGATGGGGCTTTTCATGAGGCGGCTATTCTTAATCCTTCTCTTGTTCCCGGCGTGCCTCTCGGCCCAGAACCTCTATCGCTTCGCCATTGATCAGGACGGGCTGAGCGGGGCGCCGGATTTCAGCTTTCTCAACCACCCGCTGGAGGCGGCCGACCGAGTTTTCGTGCGCGACGGCCACTTCTACCGGTTCGGCCCGGATGGCAAACCGAACAGCGAGGACGACGAGCGGGTGCGGTTCTTTGGTGTGAACCTGGCGTTCGGGGCCAACTTCCCAGCCGAGGCCGACGCGGCGCGGATCGCCAGGCGCCTGCGGCGGTTGGGCGTCAACCTGGTGCGGCTGCACCACATGGACAGCAGCCCCGACCGCGATCCGGCCACCGCCAACAGCCTGCTGACCACCGGCCCCTACCCCACGCTGAACCCGGTCACGACGGCCCGGCTGCGCGCTTTCCTCGCTGCCTTGGCCGCCGAAGGCATTCACATCAACCTGAACCTGCACGTGGGCTATCAGTTCCGGCCGGCGGTGGACGGCGTGCCGGCGCTGCCGGCCGGCATGGATTTCCCCAAGCAGAGCAAGCCGCTGCACATCTTCTACCCGCGCCTGGTCGAGCTGCAGGCCGAGTACACGCGCCGGGTGATCGAGGCGCTGGCGCTCAAAGACGACCCGGTGCTGGCGATGGTGGAGATTGACAACGAGACCTCGCTGCTGCAGGCCTGGCAGACCAGCAACCTGGACCGCTACCTGGGCGGTGAATACGGCGAGGAACTGGAACGCCAGTGGACCGCCTTCTTGAAGGCCAAGTACGGGACGACTGCGGCGCTGGCCGCGGCCTGGGGCGGCGGCCAGGGGGACGGCCCGGAGTTGCTGAGCGGGCAGTGGAAGCTGGAAGTGCACTTGCCGGCGCAGGCCACTTTGCAGGTGCTGGCCGAGGAAGGCACGCCCACTGCCTGCGTCCAGATCGCCCGCAGCGGCGCGCCCATCATCCTCAAGCAGGTCGGGTTCTCGGTGGCCACCGACCGGGTTTACCTGGCGGAGATGGAGATCCGCGCCGACTTGCCCGAGGGCGTGAGCGGATCGGTCTACTGGGACGTCAAGCAGGATGTGAATCCGTGGCGGACCCAGGCCGGCCGCACCATTGTGATCACCAACCGGTGGCAGAAGTTCACGCTGCTGGTGCGGCCGGCGTTTGCGATGAACGGCATCGGCCGCTTCGGGGTGTCGGTGGAGAATGCCGGTGGCGCCGTTTACGTCCGCAACGCCAGCTTCTATGAGGTGGCGCCGCGCGGCCTGGCGCCGAGCGAGTCGCTGGAGGAAGGGCAGGTTTCGCCGGTGCGCGAAAACGAGTACGCCACCGACGCGCGCACCGACGACTACCTGCTGTTCCTGGCCGACCGCGACCGCGCCTACCTGCGCGCCCTGCTGGCGGCGGTCCGGGAAACCGCCGGGCCGTTGGTCCCGGTGGCCGGGACGCAGATGGGCTACGGCGGCCTGCTGAACCTGGATTCGCACCGCGACCTGGACTACCAGGACAATCACTTCTACGTGGATCACTACAACTTTCCCAACGTGGCCTGGGACGGGCGCGACTGGCGCATCCGCGACACCTCGGCGGTCGGCAGCGGCCTGACCGCGTTCATCAACATGGCGGTGGCCCGCCAGGCCGGCCGACCGTATACGGTCAGCGAGTTCAACCAGCCCTGGCCCAACCGCCAGGCGGCGGAGATTGACCCGGCGCTGGCCGCCTTCGGCGCGTTCCAGGACTGGGACGGCATCATGCACTTTGCCTACTCGCACGGGCGCGGCTGGGACGACGGCGTGCCCAACGGCTTCAACATCAACGGCGACTGGAGCAAGTTTGCCAACCTGGGCCAGTCGGCCTGGCTCTTCCGTTCCGGGGCCATTCAGGCGGGGCGTGAGCCGGTGGACCTGCCGGTGCCTGCGGAGTTGCGCCTGCGCGCCGGCCGGGAGAAGCGCAACGCCAGCATCGCGGCCTTCCTGGCCGCGGTGGCCGGCTTCGATTCCGCCCACGCCTTCCTCCACCCGTTGCGCCTGTGTGGGCAGGAGGACAATAACGCCACGCTGCCGGAGGC
>CAYVGN010000359.1:0-3663 GCA_964451215.1 uncultured Acidobacteriota bacterium | reverse complement strand
TGGATAGCGCCTCGTCCGACACCGAGCCCTCTGAGGGCCACAGGCCCGCCGGCGGACGGCCGAACAGGCGGGTGTGCAACCGGATGCCGCGCTCCAGTTGCAGGCGCGCGTCCTCCGGGTGGCGGAAGCGCGGCGGCAGCGACACCCCCGGGTGACTCTCCTCGGCCACCGCCGTGTCGCACAGCAGCGGCAGGATGGGGTGGTAATAGGGGCTGGTACTCAGTTCCACCTGCCCGCGGTCCTGCGCCTCCCGGTAGGCGCCCGGGATGCGGGCGATCAGCTCCTGCTCCTTGCGCCCCATCAACTGCTGGTCCTCCCGCGTGTAGTTCTGTCCCTTGCGGACCAGTTCGCGGATTTCCGGATCGTGCTCCAGGCAGATCTCGTCAAACCAGGCCAACTGCGATAGCACCTGCAGGTCGGCTAGGTCGCGCGTGGAGAACAGGGGCAAGGCCTGCTCCACGGAGAAATTGGCCAGCCGGTAGAGGTCGTAGAGCTGCTTGTAGCGCGGGTAGCGGGCGATGAGGCGCCCGGGGTTGGCCTGGAACAGTTGGCCGATGGCCGCCATCCGCTCTTCCCGGCTCAGCGCCTCGGCGGGCTTCAGCGCCAGATCCAGCACCGGGTCCCGCGCCGTCCCGTTCCCGTACTCCTCGAGCTGGGCCATCAGCGAGGGCACCAGGTTGAAGGTCATCCGCACCGCCGGGAAATCGCGCAGGATCTCCACCATCCCGAAGTAGTCCTTCAGGGCGTGCATGCGTGCCCAGGGCATCCTGTACTCGCCCGACACCAGATCCTTGTAGAAGGGCTGGTGCATGTGCCAGAGGAAACAGACACGGATCATTCCGCTCAAGCTTGCCACAGATTCTCTCTGTATACTAAGCGAGGCTTGAGGGTCGAGGCTCGAAACCGTTCTGCTCCCCTCAAGCCTCTTGAAGGAGGTAGCCATGGAAGAGGTTGCCCGCCAGTTGATCGAGATGGAAGAACAGGCAGCGCGCGCCTTCAATCGGGGGGACCTGGACACCATCCTCACTTTCTTCCACCCGCAAGAGTTCTCCGGCTTCTCCTCCACCAAGTACGACCGGATACACGGCCTGCGGGAGTTGCGCAAGACGTTCGAGTTCTATCTAGGCGAAGCCGAGGGCGTGCACTACGCCATCAGCAAGCCCGAGGTGCAGCTCTACGGAGGCGCTGCGGTGGTCACCTTCTACTGGGAAGTGCGGCTGCGCGGGAAGAAGCTGCGGGAGACCCTCCACGGCCGCGCCACCCACGTCTACATCGAGCAAGAGGGCCGGTGGCGCGTCGTCCACGAGCACTTCTCCAAGGCCGTGCGGGGCAAGGGCGTCGAATAACGGCTCGCCGGATTCGCTCCTCGCCGCCCGGCCCCGCTCCCACGCTTCTCGGCCTCCCCTGTGCGCTGGCGGCCGGTCTGACCGCCACGCGTGGCCCGGAACCGCGATGGTCTATTCCTCCGAGCGGTTCGTCCGCCAGGCGACAGTGCGCCGATTTCTTGAACGTGGTAGAACAGAGCCATGCAGAACATGCAGAAGATGACGCGATTAGCTCTCATTGCCCTGGTGATGGCGGCACCGCTGGCGGCGCAGAAGAAGCCATTCACGGTGGAGAAACTGCTTCAGCTCCACCGCCTCTCCGACCCGCAGGTGTCGCCGGACGGGCGCACGGTGCTGTTTAGCGTGGCCACGCCGGACGTGGCGAAAAACGCCAGGCTGTCGCAGGTCTGGGTGGTGTCCATCGAGGGGGACGCGCCGAGGCAGTTGACCCGCGAGGGGACGCGCAACGAGCGCCCCCGTTGGTCGCCCGACGGCAAGCGCATCGCTTTCATCAGCAACCGCGGCGGCTCGCAGCAGGTCTGGCTGATGGACCCGGACGGCTCCAACGCCCGCCCCTTGACCGAGGTGCCCACCGAGGCCGGCGGCGTCACCTGGTCGCCTGACGGCAGCCGCCTCCTGTTCACTTCCGAAGTCTACCCGGATTGCCCCGACATGGCCTGCAACAAGAAGCGCGCCGAAGAGCGGGCCAACAACCCGGTGAAGGCCAAGGTGTTTGACGCGCTGCTGTACCGCCACTGGGCGTCTTACCGGGACGACAAGCGTAGCCATCTGTTCGTCATCGCGGCCGCGGGCGGCGCGCCGCTCGACTTGACGCCCGGCGACCATGACGTGCCGCCCTTCTCGCTGGGAGACCCCGACGACTACGCCTTCTCGCCGGACGGCCGCGAAGTGGCCTACACCTCCAACGTGGAGAAAGTGGAAGCGACCAGCACCAACAAGGACATCTTCCTGGCGCCGGTGACGGGCAGCTCGCCGAAGAAGATCACCACTAACCCGGCCTGGGACGGCACGCCCCGCTATTCTCCCGACGGGCGCTGGATCGCCTACCGGGCCATGGAGCGGCCGGTCTACGAGTCCGACCGCTTCCAGTTGTTGCTCTACGACCGCAACAGCGGGCAGCACCGCAGCCTGACCGCCAACTACGACCGCTCCATCGGCTTCCTCACCTGGTCGCCCGACAGCCGCCGCATCTTCTTTGGGACCGAGGAGCGCGCCACCCACCCGATCGTGGCCATCGAGGTGAGCGGCGGCGAGCCGCGCCTGGTGGTGACCGGGGCGGTCAACGACGAGCCCGGCCTCACCCCCGACGGGCGCACGCTGGTTTTCACCCGTGCCAGCCTGCGTGCCCCCGCCGAGGTGTTCCGCGCGCCGGCCGACGGCGTGACCGGCAGCCCGCAGCCGCTGACGCGAATGAACGGGCCCTTGCTGGCTGACACCGAAATGGCCACGCCGGAGGCCTTCAGCTACCCCGGCGCCGGCGGCCAAACCGTCTACGGCTGGCTCCTGAAGCCGCCCGCCTTCGACCCCAACCGCAAGTACCCGGTGATGTTCCTGCTGCACGGCGGCCCGCAGTCGGCCTGGAACGACGCCTGGAGCTATCGGTGGAACGCCCAGGTGTTCGCCGCCGCCGGCTACGTCCTGGCCTTATTCAACCGCACCGGCTCCACCGGCTACGGCCAGGCCTTCACCGACCGCATCAACGCCGACTGGGGCGGGCGACCGTTCGAGGACATCCTGCGCGGCCTCGAGCAGGTGGCCAAGCTCCCCTTCGTGGATTCGGCCCGCATCGGCGCCAGCGGCGCCTCCTACGGCGGCTACCTCATCAACTGGATCGCCGGCCACACCGACCGCTTTCGCTGCCTGGTCAGCCACGCCGGCGTCTTCGACCTGACGAGCAAGTACGGCTCCACTGAGGAGCTGTGGTTTCCCGAGTGGGACCTGCGCGGCACCCCCTGGGACAACCCCGAGCTTTACCGCCGCCTTTCCCCCAGCACCTACATCAAGAATTTCAAGACGCCCACGCTGGTGACCCACGGCCAGCTCGATTACCGCGTGGACATCAGCCAGGGCTTACAGATGTTCACCGCGCTGCAGAGGATGAACGTGCCCTCCAAGATGATCTACTTCCCCGACGAGGGCCACTGGATTCTGAAGCCGGCCAACAGCGCCTACTGGTACCGGCAGGTGATCGGCTGGTGGGACCGCTGGCTGAAGTGAGGCGGGAGGCTTAAGGCCTGAGGCTTGGGGCGCCCGGCGCCTGGGCTGCTGCCGCTCAGGCCATGCGGATTTCCACGTCGTCGGCGACACCTCCCAGGAC
>CAYVGN010000358.1:1143-3677 GCA_964451215.1 uncultured Acidobacteriota bacterium | reverse complement strand
GGCGGGAGTTGCGCGTGCTGCGACCGGGCGAAGCCCATCCCGCGGTGACCCTGATGCCGCGGGCCGAACTGGTGATCGGCGGCGGCGGCTACAACCTCTACCACGAAACGGCCCTGGCTGGCGCCCCGGCCATCTTCGTTCCCGGGCGCCGCATGTACGACGACCAGTTCGGGCGCACCACCGCGGCCGCCCAGGCCCGCACCCCGGAGATGCTGCGGACGCTGCTGGAAGCCGAACCACCGCCGCCGCTGGCGCCCCACTCGGGCGAAGGCGCGGCGGCGGCCGTGGGCGTTATTCAGGCCCTGCTGGCCGGTATGGAGGGACCAGCTCCTGGTTCAAGAGGCGGTTCTCGCCGCGAAAGTCGTCGCAGCGGTGGCAGATCGCCGGCCGCTCCTCCCGGAAGCGGCGGCGAACGGCGCGGTAGGCCTCGCCGTTGAAGATCTCCCGGAGGGAATTCCTACGGATGTTGCCCAGCGGCGGCGTTTGCCCGCGCATCATGCAGCACAAGTACACTTTCCCGTGCCAGTCCAGGAAGACGTGTAGCCAGGGGACGAAGCAGATGTGCTGCCGGTAGAAGCCGCGGGCGTACTGGCCGCGGGCGCTCAGCGCCACCTCCTCCTGGGTCTGTCCGAACGGGTAGACGTAGTCGGGGTGGGTGGAGAAGCCGTGGAAGGCGCGGCGCGCCGCCACCTCCGGCGCCACCACCTGGTTGTATTCCTCGATCTGCTCTTTGGAGAGCGAGGCCTTGCGCCGCTTAGGGTTCTCGTCCACCGGCATGGGGCGTAACTCCACCGCCCCCAGGCGCGCCGCCAGGTCCACCATTTCCGCTTGCAACAGGTAATTCCGCTTCTGGACCACGGTGTTGATGCGGATGTACAGGCGTCGGCCCTGCTTATGCTTCTCTTTGTTGACCAGCCGGATGGCGCCGGTGGTGGCCTGGAAGGCGCCCGGCTGGCCGCGAATGCGGTCCTGTGTCCGCGCGTCGGGCCCGTCCAGCGATACGGACATGCTGTGGACGCGCCCCCGCACCAGTTCGCGGACCATTCCCGGAGTGAGCAGCGTTCCGTTGGTGGTGAGGTTGACGTGGATGCCGCGGGCGGCCGTGGCGCACAGGATTTCCACCGCGTCGGCCCGCAGGAACAGCTCGCCCCCGGAGAAATGGATCTTCCTCAGCCCCAGCTCCTGCATCTCCGCCACGGCGCGCACCACCTCGTCCCGGCTCAGTTCCCCTTCGGGAACCGAGCGCCAGTAGTTGCACATGATGCAGCGCAGGTTGCAGGCCACGGTCAGCTTGATCTTGGCGGAAGTGATGACCGGGGCCTGGTCAGAGCAACAAAACGCCTGCCGCAGGATGGGGAACAGCGCCGGGTCCCGAATCATTTCCGGCACGTTATACATGGACTCGAATGCACCCCATTTCTTGGCTTCAAGGCCGCGCAACAGAGCCACACCCCGCATTTCGCGCCGGTCAGGCGGCGGTCCGGCAGCGGTTCAGCCGGTCGTAGGCGGAGGCCATGAGCAGCAGCAGCTTGTCGCCCTGAATGAGGTGTTCTGTGCCCGTTTCCTGGGTGCCGCGGCCGCTGATCCTGGTGTACTGGCCGCCTTCGGCCAGTACCAGCAGGCCCCGGGCGGTGGCCCGAGCCGACTCGATGCGCAGGCCGGCCACCTCTTCCCCAGAGCTGAACTGGTCCGGGAAGCGCTCCAGCGCCGGGTAAAGTTTGCGGTTGGGCCGCAGGTAAAGCCCCACCGTCTCCCGCACCCGCTCTTTCGTCTTGGTGTACTTGCGCTTGCTTTTGTCGCTGCGGTCTACCCGCTGTGTCACCACCAGCCGGAAACGCGTTCTTTCCGCCAGCCAGCCCTCCACCTCCAGCCAGGTGTCTTCGTACTTGGCCTTCCTGGCCCCGCGGCTTCCGCTTTCCGCCAACTTGCGGCCGTGCCGGCGATAGTGGTCGAAGCTGACCAACAGGCGCACGGGGTCCCGCGGCGCAATGTCGGCTCCCAGCACCTCCAGGAACTTAATGGGGGTGAGGATGCGGCGGTCATCGAGGTTCAGCCGGTGGTAGCGAACGTACAGGATGACGGAAACCACTATGACAGGCAGAATCAGCAGCAGGACCCAGGGCACTTCGAGGGGAAAGACAATGAAGAAGCTGACGAAGAACGCCACGAGGCTGCCGATGAAGGTTATGCGCCACCGGCGCAGCTTCCGCTCCACTTCCTTGTCCTGGCCCCACAGCCTGGACAGGGCGTCAATCAGTTCCGGCGGCTTGCCGACCTGCCGAAGTTCGCGAACCAGCTGCATGAAAGCGCCCCTATTCAACCACAATTCTTCAGCAGCCTGCCAGAGCCTCAAGCCTCAATCCAGCGGTTGTGGCGGCGGGCGCAGGAAGCAATTCGCTCCCCGGCCGCCCGGCCTTCCGCGCTGTTCTTCAACTCGCGGGCAGTCATCGGCAGGCGGTAGGTCCAGTTCTGCGGCCCGACGCTGGCGGGGAGGTTGATGCGCTCGCGGCTGCCGAAAACGTCCTGAATAGGCA
>CAYVGN010000358.1:0-1133 GCA_964451215.1 uncultured Acidobacteriota bacterium | reverse complement strand
GACCAGGTAGCCGGATCCGGCGCCATAGAGGGCGTCGAGCAGCGCCCCGTGAACTTCGGGGGTGAAGCGGGCGGCATCGTCCGGGTTGAGCAGGCGCAGCGCCGGGATGCGGCAGGCGGCGCTCCGCTCCTTCGGCTCCATCTTCTCCCACCAAACCGCCAGCGTGTCGGTGTCGTGAGTTCCTGACACGGTGATGGAGAGCCAGGGATAGGACGCCGGATCGCGGAAGGGCTGCCCCGGCTCGTCCCACTCCTTTTCCCAGCGCAGCACGCGGTAGCCAGGAATCCCCATTTCGGCCATGCAGCGGCGAACAAAGCCGGGAATCATGCCCAGATCCTCGCCCACCACTTCCGCCCCTGCCGACTGGAACACGGCCATCAGGCGGCGGCCCAGGGCCGTCTGCTCCTGCTCCTCGGCGGGCACGAAGCCCGGCGGAGCGCCGTCTTTGGGGATGGTGTAGGTGCGGAAGAAGCCCACCACGTGGTCCAGGCGGTAGAGGTCGAACAGTTGGGCGGCGCGGCGGGCGCGGCGGCGCAGCCAGGCAAAATCGTTGGCGGCCATTGCCGGCCAGTGGTAGGCGGGCAGGCCCCAGTTCTGGCCGGTGGTGCTGAAGGCGTCCGGCGGCGCGCCCACGCTGGCATCCATCCGGAACTGGTCGCGGTTGGCCCAGACATCGGCGCTGTGACCCGAGACCATGAAGGGCAGGTCGCCCTTGAGCCGCACCCCCAGCGCCGCGGCCGCTCGCCGCGCCGCCTGCCACTGCAACTCCCCCTGCCACTGCACGTACTGATAGAACAGGATTTGCTCGGCCAGCGCGCACCGCTCGGCCTCCAGCGCCGCCGGCTGGCGGTCGCGCAGTGGCGCCTCCCAGCCCCGCCAGTGGCACAGGTAGCGGTCATGCAACGCGCGAAACAGCGCGTAGTCGTGGATCCAAGAGGCGTGTTCCTCGATGAACCCTGCGAATTCCGTGGCGCGCTGCGAACCCGACGGGTAGTGGCAGGTCCGGAAGTGGGCGTAGGCGTCCAGCAGTGCTTCCCGCTTCAGCCGGCGCACCGCGCCGTAGTCCAGCCGCGGCGCCGCCCGCGCCCGCTCCAGCTCCCTCCGGCTCCCCGGCTCCAGGCGCGCTTCCCCAC
>CAYVGN010000357.1:0-3693 GCA_964451215.1 uncultured Acidobacteriota bacterium | reverse complement strand
CCCCGGAGCGGCTGGATGTCCTTAGGGAAGCTGACGCGGTGTTGCTGGAGGTGATCCGGCAGGAGGGCCTGTACGAGCAGATGTGGCAATCCTTTGCGGTCCTTTTGCCGGTCCGTAGCGTGGGGGTGATGGGGGATCAGCGAACCTACGCTTACACGGTGGCCATCCGCTGCGTGCACTCCGAGGACGGCATGACCGCCGACTGGGCCGCGCTGCCCCACAACCTGCTGCGCCGCCTTTCCAACCGCATCGTGAACGAGGTCCGGGGGGTGAACCGGGTGGTCTACGACATCAGTTCCAAGCCCCCCAGCACAATTGAGTGGGAGTAGGCGAGTGCGGGGTGCGGAGGGCGAAAACGGCTTCTCCGCCCCGGGAATGCGCACCTTGAACTCCTCAAATCCACGGACAGGCCCACAGATGACGGCGCTTGAAGATTTCCGTAACGGGGGAATAACCCCTTACGTCACTGTGGCAGATGGAATGGGTAATGGAACAGTCGGGGCTTGGTCTAGCTGGCGCAAGAGCCGCCAGCCCTGAAGTTGCCCTGGTCCGCCGGGCGCAGCGCGGCGAAGAGGAGGCGTTCCGCGAGATCGTGGCGCGCTACCAGGGCAAGGTCTTTTCCATTATCCATGGCATCATCCGAAACCGAAACGATTCGGAAGACATTGCGCAGCAAGTATTTACGAAAATATACTTCTCGCTGGGGAAGTTCGACTTCCGCTCGGCCCTGGTCACCTGGATTTACAAGATCACGGTGAACGAGTGCTATGACTACCTGCGCAAGCAGAAAGTCCGGAAGTTAACTTACGAGTCGGACCTGGGCGAGGACGACCTGCGGCGGATCGACAACTTGCCGGGTTCGAACCGGAATCCGGCCTTGGACGTGGGCCGCCGGACCGAGCTTCGCCAACTCGTCGTCAAGCTGCTCGACAAGGTATCCGAGGAAGAGCGGAACCTGCTCATCATGAAGGAGGTGGAAGGATACCAGGTGGAGGAGCTGGCCCGGTTGCTTTCGATGAACGAAAACACCGTGAAGGTGAAGCTGTTCCGCGCCCGGCAAAAAGTGGCGAAGGCTGCGAAGAAAGCGGGGCTGCTGCGCAGCCGGATATGGTAGTTTCGGGGGAAGGAATCCTACCCATGCACAAGGTGGTTCAGAGTCAGATCGAAGCCTACCTCGACGGCACGCTGCTGCCGCTCGAGCGCCGGGAGGTGGAAAGCCATCTGCGCGGCTGCGCCGAGTGCCGGCGGGAAATGGAGGCGGTCGAGCAGACGAGGGGGTGGCTGCGGCTGCTGGTACTGGAGGAGCCGCAGGCCCCGGCACCCGGTTTCTACGCCCGCGTCCGGCAGCGCGTGGAAAGCGAAGAGGCCCGCCGGGCCTGGCCCTTTTGGCAGCTCTTTCCCGGCCCGACAGTGACCCGCCAACTGGCCTATGCCCTGATCATGCTGCTGGTGTTGCTGGGAAGCTATGTCTTCACGCTGGAGCAGACCGAGCCCGTGCCGGCGGTCGAGGTCATGCTGGACGCCCCTGTCATCCGCGCCGAAACCCCACCTCTGACCTCGGACACCCAGGCCAACCGCGAGCGCGTGATGCGGGCCATCGTCCTGCCCCTGGGCTCGACAGCCGGGGACTGAATCAGGCAGTGCTTATGCCTCCCTATCGCAAGTACGCTGTCCTCTATACCGCTATCGTGTTCGTGGCCGGGGCGGTCGCCGGCGCCCTTGTGATGAACCTCGCCGAGCACTTCTGGATTCACCCGGGAGGCACCATCTCCGCCACCAACCCGCGCTGGAACGACGCCGATCGCGCCCACTACGTCGAAAAGTTCAAGGCCGAACTGAAGCTCACCGACGAGCAATGCCGCCAGTTGGAGAAGGTTCTGGACGAGACCATGCGGCAGTACGACGACCTGCACTCGTTTTCGCACCACATCCGCGAGGAAGGCCTCACCCGCATCCGCGCCATGCTCAACGAGGAGCAGCTCAGGCGCTTCGACGAGATAACCAAGAGAATGGCTGAGGCCGAAGATCAGAAACGCAGGAAAGCCCCCCGGTAGTTGTTTCTTGCGGGGCCGGGCTTTGCGCGGGGCCGTTTCGTTTCCTCAAGCGGGGCAAGCGGCCCGGCACAGAGCCGGGGCCGGTCCACTTTTCCCGCAACGCAGGCCCCCGAAAAGGGTTTGAAGTATGGTGGGGTGCCCTCCCCTGCCAGCAGGATGCTGAAAAACCCTGTCAGCATGTCATTGCGAGGGCCGACGCTCCCGCTTGGCGGGGTTGGCCCGATCCGGCCAAGCGGGATGCCCGCCGCAGCCGGCGACTGCAGTTGAGCAGCGGATTGCTGGCTCCGCTCGCGATGAGAAGGGAGCCGCGTCTTCAGCCTCCTGCTATAATAACAGAGAGGATCATTCCCGCAGAACAACGCCATCTGAGTGTGATGCAATGAGATTTGCGAACCTCCGGAAACATTTGACACCCAAGCGGTTGATCTTTATCGCCCTGCCCTTGCTTGCCCTGCTGGTGGCAGTTGCCCTGGGCATGGGGCGCCGCAAGGAACCAACTTATTTCACAGCCCAAGTGGAGAGGGGTGACGTCCAATCGGTCGTCCAGGCCACCGGTACCATCAACGCCGTCACCACCGTCCAGGTCGGCTCACAGGTTTCGGGCAATATTCAGAAGCTGTTCGCCGACTTCAACTCCCGCGTGCAAAAAGGCCAGGTGATTGCTGAACTGGAGCCGTCGCTGTTCAAGGCACGGCTACAGCAGGCCACGGCCGACCTGGAGAACGCCCGGGCGAACCTGAAGGCGCTGGAGGCCAACATCGAGGTGCAGAAGGCAGATACTGCCGCCGCCAGTGCGAACGTAGAAAAGGCGCGCGCCGCCGCCCACCAGGCGAAGCTGGACCTGGACCGCGCCCTGGAGTTGTTTGGCCAGGGCATCGTGGCCACGGCGCAGCGCGACACGGCCCAGAGCAGCTACGACGCCGCGGCGGCCGGACTGGCGGCCGCCGCGGCACAGTACGCGCAGGCCCAGGCACGCCTGCGGGCCACCGGCGCGCAATTGGAGCAGGGCCGCGCCCAGTTGGCCCAGCGGCTGGCGGCCGTGGAAGCCGCCCGCGTGGACCTGGAGCACACCATAATCTACGCCCCGATTGAGGGCACCGTGGTGGCCCGCAACGTGGACGTGGGCCAGACCGTCGCCGCCAGCCTCCAGGCCCCTACTCTGTTCACCATCGCCCAGGACCTGACCCAGATGCTGGTGTACGTCAAGACGGACGAGTCCGACGTCGGCAACGTGCGCGTCGGCGCCCGGGCCACCTTCAAGGTGGACGCTTTCCCCAGGGAAACCTTCGTGGGGCGGGTGAAGGAGGTGCGGATCAACCCGCAAACGGTGCAAAACGTGGTCACCTATGACACCGTCATCGAGTTCACCAACCCCGACCAGAAGCTGCTGCCGGGCATGACCGCCTATGTGACCATCCCGGTGGCTATGGCCCGCGACGCACTGAAGATCCCCAATGGTGCGCTGCGCTTCCGCCCCGACATGCCCGACGAGGAGCGACGGGCACTGTTGCAGAAGGCGGGGATTGGCGACGGTTCGCGGCGGGGCATGGCGCCGGAGGGCTCCTCCCAGCCACGCGCAGCCGCAGCAGGGCGCGGCGCGGGCGGGGGTACGGAAGCTGGCGGACGCGCGGGCGGCACG
>CAYVGN010000356.1:0-3707 GCA_964451215.1 uncultured Acidobacteriota bacterium | reverse complement strand
TCCGAACTGATGGCGTAGGTGCCGAGCCGTTGTGCCACCTGGATGATTTCCTGCTTGTCGTCGCCGATCAGCGGGCGGTAGACGGGCAGTTCAGCGACACGATCCACGGCGTGGAGGTTGTGCAGCGTTTGCGAAGCCACCTGGGAGAAGCTGTCGCCGGTCACCAGGCCCAGGGCGCGCTCGCGGCAGGCCAGGTGCTCGGCGATGCGCAGCATCATGCGGCGGTAGAGCAGGATGCGGTAGCGCTCTGGGGCGGCGGTTACGATCTGGCGCTGGATGGGCTCGAACGGGACCAGGTGCAGGCGCGAGGTGAACTGGTAGGGCGTCAGCAGCCTTACCAGTTCCCGGGCCACGGGGACCGAGGACTCGCCGGGGCGCGCCGGCAGGCCGTGGAAATGCGCGAACGCCAGGTGCGCACCGCGCTTCATCACCTTGTAGGCGGCCACCGCCGAGTCATAGCCGCCCGAGAGCAGGCACAGCAGCCGGCCGGCGGTGTTGGCCGGCATCCCGCCTGGCCCCGCCAGCTTCTGCGAATAAACCAGCGCTCCTTGCCGGGTGATTTCCACGAAGCAGGTGACGCCGGGGTGGCTGAGGTTAACGTGGGCGCCGGGGTGGCCGGCGGCCCGCAACCCCTCCAGCAGGTCGGCGCCCAGCCGCCGCTCCAACTCCGACGACTTCATGGGGAACGACTTGTCGCCGCGCCGCACGCGGACGGCGAAGCTCGAGAACTGGCGGGGAAGGATTTCTTCGCGGGCGGCTGAGCGAATCTGCTCCGGCTCGGCGCCCACCCGCCGCGCCACGGCGAGATGCACGATGCCGAACACGCGCTTCAGCCGCTCCAGGGCCGCCTCCGCCAGTTGCGGCTCGGGCAACTCCACCAGGATGCGGCCCTGGACCAGGCGCGCCTGGTGGGAGAGCGGCTCCAAGCTTTGCCGCACGGCGGCCAACAGCCTGGCCAGGAAGAAGTTGCGGTTCCGCCCCTTCAACCACAGCTCGTGGAAATGCAGGACCAGCGTCGCCGCCATGCGATTTCCTGCTATTGTAGCGCACAGCCGGAGTTCGCAGCTCCGGCGTCCTGAGTGGCATGCTCAGGGTTCAAAAGGGGGCGAGGCTATTGCTGCCCAGAAGACATTTGTTCCGTCTTTCTAGCAAGAAGCGGTCTCATATATCTGTGGCTTGCCACCGATGGCCCTGTAACTCGCTGTGGCGCGATGGGTTGTGGGCACACAGGCAGGGCATTGGACGTTTATGAGACCGCTTCAAGCAGGTCTTTTCAAACTCCGGAGGCTGCAATGCCGAGATGGTTGTACCTGGTTGCATGTTTGCTGGTGGCAGCGGGGTGGACGCCGGCCGAGGAGTGGTCCCAGGTGTTCCCGGTAACCGGCGTTCCCGAGGTGCGGATCAAGGTGAACGGCGGGCATGTGGGGGTTACGCCGGGTTCCTCTGCGGAGGTGCGCGTGACAGTGGAGGCGCGCGGGTACCAGCGCGACCGCGACTACCAGGTCCGCCCGCACCAATCCGCAAACCGGATAGAAGTAGAGGTCGAGCGAACCGAGCAGGGCGGGTTTGCCCTATTGCCAGACCGCTCGCTTCGGGTGAAGGTGAGCGTGCCCGGCCGCTCGAACCTGGAGGTGGAGAGCGACGACGGCGACCTTTCTCTCGCGGGAATCAACGGTTCGGTGAAAGCCCGCACGGGCGACGGGCACATCTCAGCCTACAACATGGAAGGGACGCTGGAGCTGAAGAGCGGGGGCGGCCATATCACGGCCGAACTAGTCCGCGGGTCACTCGCGGCCCACGCCGGCGACGGGGACGTCACCGCCCGCGGGCGCTTCGAGGGCCTGCAGGTGGAGACCGGTGATGGTGCCGTGTCGCTGCGGGTGGAGCCGGGCTCGACGATGCGCGGCCACTGGAACGTGCGCACCGGCGACGGCGCCATCCACCTGGCTCTGCCGGACGACTTGGCCGCCGACCTGGATGCCTCCGCCAGTGACGGGCGCATCCACTCGGAGTTTCCCGGAACGGTGCAGACCAGCGGCAACCGCTCCTCGTTCCGGGCGAAACTGAATGGCGGAGGCAATCTCCTGACTGTGCGCAGCGAGGACGGCGACATCCGCATCACCCGCCGCTGACGCCTCCAACCGGCGTAGGGGTGACCTCGCCGCAGCGAGTCACCGTGGCCACTTCAAGTTACCTGCCCTGCGCTTGTCGCTTGCGCGGGCCGCGGCGGGCCGCCAGGATGCCGACGGTACAACGAGTAGGGGCGGGTCTTGTGCCCGCCCACCTGCAGTTGACTTCGTTGCGCTCGACCTGGTGAACAAGGTTCGACCGCGGGTAAAGACGTGGCCCGAACGAGGCGCTGCGGCGCAGTGCGTACCACCTGGTCTGCGTCCAGTTGGGCTTTTCCGGCTTGCCCAAGCCGCTTCCCGCCGAATAGAATCCGCCGAGCTCAGCCAGAGCGACAACGGAGGGAAGCATGGACGAGTCAGGAGTGTCGAGGCGCGGGTTCCTGGGCGTGGCGGCCACCGCGGCGGGAGCGGCGGCCGGGGGAGTCGGGGCAGCGGCGGCCCCGCCCACCGGACAGGCAGGAATGCCTGTCCCCATTGGGCCGCAGCCGGTCGTAACCCCCATCTATCCCGTGGCGCAGGTGGCGCTGCCGACGGCGGCGGTGCGAATCGTCAGCAACCAGCGGCTCACCGCGGAGGAGGCCGCTTCCATCACCCGCCACGCTCCCAACATCGAGCTGGTCCAGTGCCGCAGCCGCGAGGAAGTCTACGCGCAGATCGAGATGGCGGACGTGTTCTTCGGCGCCATTGACCGCCAGGCCGTGAAACTGGGCCGGCGGCTGAAGTGGGTCCAACACCCGGCGGCCGGGGTGGAGAACATCATGGGCATGGACGAGCTGGTCAAGTCCGACGTCGTGCTCACCAACATGCAGCGCGTCTATGCCCCGGTCATCTCGGAGACCGCCATCGGGTTGCTGCTGGCCCTGGCCCGCGGCTTTCCCACTTACATCCGGCAAGCCGAGCAGCGGCAGTGGAAGGCGGCGCCGAACCTGGTGGAGATCAGCGGCAAGACGATGGGCGTAATCGGGTTCGGCGGGCTGGGCAGCGAAACGGCCCGCCGCGCCCACTACGGCTTCGACATGCGCATCATCGCCACCGACGCCAAGCCCCTGCCCAGGCCGCACTGGGTGGCCGAGCTGCGCGACCCGGGCTGGCAGACGGAGCTGGTGAAACAGTCGGACGCGGTGGTGGTGGCGGCGCCCGAAACCAAGCAGACCCGCGGGATGGTAAGCGAGGCATTCCTGCGCAACATGAAGAAGTCGGCATACCTGATCGTGATTTCGCGCGGCACGCTCTACGACGGGGCGGCGGTGGTGCGCGCGCTGAAAGAAGGCTGGATCGCCGGCGCCGGGCTCGACGTGACGCCCCGAGAGCCGCTGCCGCCCGACGATCCGCTCTGGACGGCGCCCAACGTCATCATCACCGACCACACCTCCGGCCAGGCGCCGGAGCGGCGCGGCCGCATGATCGCCCTGTTCTCGGAGAACGTGCGGCGCTACGTCAACGGCCTGCCGCTGATGAACGTGGTGGACAAGGGTCGCGGCTATTGAGGGGGGTTCCAGGTTCGAAGTTCGAAGTTCAAAGTTCAAAGTCCAAAGTCCAAAGTCCAAAGTTCAAAGTCCAAAGTTGGAGCTGCGACCG
>CAYVGN010000355.1:0-3711 GCA_964451215.1 uncultured Acidobacteriota bacterium | reverse complement strand
CGCGGGGCTTGCGGATGAAGGTGGGAACGCCGGCATCCACCAGGATTCTCTGGAAAGCCAGCACGCGCTCGTCGGAGGGGATGCGGAAGGGCAGCTCGGCTCCCGGATTCAAGGCCATCAGGTTGACCTTGGCCCGCAGGCCGCTCAGCAGCTTCCCCAGGCGGCGGGCGTCGGCCGGCGCGTCATTGACCCCGTCGAGCAGCACGTACTCGAAGGTGAGGCGTTCGCCGGGCCGCAGCGGGAAGGCGCGGCAGGCTTCAAGCAGGGTGCGGATCGGCCACTTCCGGTTGTGGGGCATGAGGCGGGTACGGAGCTGGTCGGTGGTGGCGTTCAGCGAGACGGCCAGCCTGGGTCGGACCGGCTCGCGCCCCAGGTCGGCCATCCGGGGCACGATGCCAGCGCTGGAGAGGGTCATGCGCCGGGTGGAAATGCCGGTGCCGCGCGGGTCAGCCAGCAGCCGGACCGCCGCCATCACCGCCTCGTAGTTCAGCAGCGGCTCGCCCATGCCCATGAACACCAGGTTGGCCGGGCGTCGCGCCCCTTCGCCCAGTTCCAGGCCGTTCTGCTCCGCCACCAGCAGCACCTGCCCGACGATTTCGCCGGCTGTCAGGTTGCGCTTCAGGCCCAGCAGGGCCGTCAGGCAGAACCGGCAGCCCAGCGGGCAGCCGGCCTGGGTGGAAAGGCAAATGGTATGGCGCGACTCCTCCGGCATGAGCACCGCCTCGATGGTTTCCCCGTCGGCTAGCTCGAGCAGATAGCGCCGCGTCCCGTCCACCGAGGCGAATTCCTTCTGAACCAGGGGCCAGGTGATGCGTGCCTGGCGGGCCAGGCGGCGGCGCAGGGCCATTGGCAACGTCGTGATTGCCTGTGGGTCGCGGATGCGCCCGGCGTACAGCGCCGAGTAGAGCTGCTCGGCACGGTAGGCGGGCTGCCCCCATCCGCACACCAGGGCCTGGAGCGCCTGCCGATCGAGCCCAAACAGTTCGGTGGGGGCCATTTTCAAAAATCTTAGCATGCCGACCGGGGGGCCGCCGGCAGCCTGCGCGGCAGCAGGCATGGCATTATTGCCGCCGCCTGTGCTACAAAAAGACTGTCCTCCGGGCTGCCGGGTTCCTCCTGGCTGGTGTCTCTGATGAGCCGCAAGGACACGCGCAGTATTCGCAAGGAGACGTTGCCCAACGGCCTGACGGTGATCACCGAGGTCATGCCCCAGGTGCGCTCGGTGTCGGTGGGCATCTGGATCAAGACCGGCTCGCGCCACGAGAACCCGGAGCACAACGGCATCTCCCACTTCATCGAGCACATGCTCTTCAAGGGCACCAGCCACCGTAGCGCGGAGGAAATCGCGCGCTCGGTGGACTCCATCGGCGGCCACCTGGACGCCTTCACCGCCAAGGAGTGCGTCTGCTTCAACACCAAGGTGCTCGACGAGCACGTGCCCATCGCTTTCGAGGTGCTCTCCGACCTAGTTCTGAACCCGCTGTTCAACGAAGAGCACATCACGCGCGAGCGGGGAGTGGTGCTGGAGGAGCTGAAGATGGACGAGGACAACCCCGACTACCTCGTCCACGAGATCTTTACCCAGAACTTCTGGAAGGACCACCCGCTGGGCAAGCCCATCCTGGGCACCAAGGAGACGGTGAAGCGCCTGGACCAGAAGGCGCTGTGGGAGCACTTCCGGCGCTTCTACGTGCCCGACAACATGATCATCTCGGCAGCCGGGAACCTGGAGCACCAGCAACTGGTGGACCTGACCGGAAAGTATTATTCCGACCTGAAGGCGCGCAACGACAACCTCCGCGACCCGCTGCCGGTGGCCCACCCGCGCATCACCCTGCGCAACAAGAAGGACCTGGAGCAGGTGCACCTGTGCCTGGGGGTGCCTTCCTACCCGCTGTCGCACGAGCGCCGCTACGGCTGCTACCTGCTGAACGCGCTGCTCGGGGGCGGGATGAGTTCCCGGCTGTTCCAGAACATTCGCGAGCGCCAGGGCCTGGCCTATGCCGTCTTCTCCGAACTGAACCCTTACCGCGACACCGGCTGCCTCTCCGTCTACGCCGGGACCTCAGCCGAGGCAGCCAACCGGGTGGTGGCGCTGATTCTGGCCGAGTTCCGCGACTTGAAGGCAAAGCTGGTCGCCCCCGAGGAACTGCGGCGCGCCAAGGATCACCTCAAGGGCAGCCTGATGTTGTCGCTGGAATCCACCACCAGCCGCATGGCCAATCTGGCCCGCCAGGAGATGTACTTCGCAAAGTTCTTCTCGCTCGATGAGATCGTTGCTAGAATCGAGCGGGTGGCCGCCGGAGAACTGCTGGAAATAGCCGAGGAGTTCTTCCGGTCCGACCAGATCGCGGTCACTGTCCTGGGAAACCTGGACGGACTGAAGATCACCCGCGATCAACTGGCCTGCTGAAGGAAAAGCGCCACGAGCATTCGACTCTCGGTCCTCGGAAGCGGGAGCGGCGGAAACGCAACGCTGGTCGCCACGGCGCGGACACGATTGCTGGTGGACGCGGGGCTGAGCTGCCGCGAAACCTTCCGCCGCCTCAAGGGCATCGGCGAGCGGCCTGAGGCGCTGGACGCCGTCCTCATCTCCCACGAACACACCGACCACGTCGCCGGCCTGGTGTCGCTGGCCGGCGCGCTGAACATCCCCGTCTATCTCACCAAACTCACCCAGCGGGCGATTGCGGCCGAAGGGCCGGATCTCGTCAAGCAACTCCCGGTGCTGGAGGTTTTCGGGGCTGGCCAGAAGTTCGCCCTCCGGGACCTGGAGGTGGAGCCTTTCACGGTGCCCCACGATGCCGTGGATCCGGTGGCGTTCTGCTTCTCGGCCGGGGGCATCCGGGTAGGGCTCTGCACCGACCTGGGCTACATCCCTGATTCGGTCAAGGTGCACCTGTGCGGCTGTCACTGCCTCGTGCTGGAGTCGAACCACGACCTGGACATGCTGAAGGTAGGGCCGTATCCCTGGTCGGTCAAGCAGCGAGTGATGAGCCGGACCGGCCACCTCTCCAACAGCGCCGTGGCCGACTTCCTCACACAGGACTACGACGGGGCGGCCGAGGTGCTGGTCCTGGCACACCTCAGTGAGAACAACAATCATCCGGAAATCGCCCGCTTGGTGGCGGCCGAGGCGCTGGCGCGCCGCGCCTTCCGGCCCCGCCTGGTCATCAGCTCCCAGAGAGCCCCTACGGAATTGTTCCAGTTCTAATTAGAGGCCGCCCCTCGGCTTGCTGACGTCCCTGTGGTTGGCGGCGAACTGGATCTCGTATTCCGCCAGCTTGCGGCTGAGCGTGTTGCGGTGCATGCCCAGCAGGCGCGCCGCCCGTGACTGGTTCCCCCCGGTCCGCTCCAGCACCCGCCGGATGTATTTTCTCTCGAACTCCTGGGCTGCAGCGGCGTAGGGTACGCCGCGCTCCACCAACTGGGCGATGAGCGATTCCAGCTGATCTTTCACGGATAACTCCCGGGCAGGAACTCCGCCGGCCGGCGCGCCGGCCGCTCGTTCGCCCCTGCATCGACAGCCGCAGGCGGTTGCCCGCCGCGGAAATGAAGGCCAAAGACTATTAGCGTGGGCGGACGCCCCAAGGTTCTTTTCATACGCCTGAAAGCGGCGCGAAAACGAACGCGCATGGGTTCCGGGGCGGCGAGCATTACCACGCGGGCTCCCTGCGTCAGGTAGGGCACCACACGCGACCGGACTAGCGC
>CAYVGN010000354.1:0-3733 GCA_964451215.1 uncultured Acidobacteriota bacterium | reverse complement strand
CCTATCTGGCCGGAAGCGAACTGAATCGGACCGAGCAGGAACTGACGCAGGCGGCCCGATCCACCGCGCATGACTTGACGGAAATGGGCAGGGCTGGGCGCGAACTGGGGAGCGCGCAACTGGTGGCGCTGTTGCGCAACCACCTGCCCCCGCATCTGTCGGCCCTCCCCTTCCAGGTGGCCCGGCTCGAAGACCGTCCCGGCTGGTTCCGGGAGCAGTTCCGCGGGCTGGTGCGGGTTGGGGAGGGCTACGAACTGCGGGCCGCCGCCGCAGCCGGCCGGGGATTGGTGCTGGTCTCCGTTCCCATCAGCAGCCAGTTTCTTTCTCACTTGGTCTCCGGGGTTGGCACGCTCCGCTTCCTTTCCCCTGCCCGCGAGCCCCCGGAGCCAGTTCCTGCCGGCGTCCGCCTCAGGGTCGGCGACCAGAGCTACCTGCTCGGGAGCGGTCTGCAGGCGGGAACGCTGGCGCCGCCCGTCCACCGCCTTGACTTCGCCGCCAGCGGCGTCCTCACCACGCCGGTGATGGACTGGGACTCGGGTTCGGAACTGGCGCCCGCTGCCCTGGTCATCACCTCGCGCCCCTCGCTGATGAACGCGCGGCTGTTCAGCACGCTGGGCCCGCTTTCCGGGCTGCCGCTGACCGCCCTGGCCGTGGTCGCCGTGGCCTTCCTGGTGATCGAAGCGCTCTCGCTGCTGATCGGAATACGCCTGACAGGCACCATGACTCGGGCGGTGGCCGACCTGTACCAGGGCACCCAGCGCATTCACGCCGGCGACTTTTCCTGGCGGATTGCCGTGCGCTCGCGCGACCAGCTCGCGGCCCTGGCCGGGTCTTTCAACACCATGGCCGCCTCGCTCCAGCAGCTCATCGAGGAGCAGAAGGTGAAGGAGCGCCTGGAGTGGGAACTGGACGTGGCGCGCGATGTGCAGTCGCAGCTCTTCCCCAAGTATGTGCCGTCGCTGGAGCGGCTGGAGCTCACCGGGCTCTGCTATCCGGCGCGCACGGTCAGCGGCGACTACTACGACTTTCTCCAGCTCGACAACGGCAACCTAGCCTTGGCCATCGGCGACATCGCCGGAAAAGGCATTTCGGCCGCTCTGTTAATGGCCAGCATCCAGTCCATGCTCCGGGCGCAACTGGCCCTCCCGCGCTCTGTTCAGGTTGTGGGCGGCGCGTCGGCTCCGGGTGATGGCGGCCTGAACATCGCTGCGGTGGTTGCGCAGCTCAACCGCCAGCTCCACGCCAGCATGGCCCTGGGCCGCTTCGCCACCTTCTTCTGCGCGCTCTACGATGACAGCACCGGCCAATTGCTCTACACCAACGCCGGCCACCCACCTCCCATCGTCCTGGGGCGCGGCCAGGTGCACCGGCTGGCCCAAGGCGGCACGGTGCTTGGCGTCTTCCCTGACGCTCAGTACCAGCAGGAAGCCTTCCACCTCCAGCCCGGCGATCTGCTGGTGGCGTTCACCGATGGGGTCACGGAGCCGGAGAACTCCTATGGCGAGGAGTTCGGAGAGCAGCGGCTGCTGGAAATCATCCGGCGTACCGCCAACCGCCCGGCCGGCGAGATCCTTGGTGCCGTAGTCGCAGCGGTGCGGGAGTGGACCGGAGGCCCTGAGCAGCCCGACGACATGACCGTGGTGGTCGCCCGCCGGTTGTAGGTTCCAGGTTCCAGGTTCCAAGTTCCAGGTTCCAAGTTCCAGGTTCCAGGTTCCAGGCCTCAAGCCTCAGGTCCCAAAGTGCTCCTCTCAGTTCTCGCTGGTTTCGCACGCTCGCACAGATAACTCCCTTTAATCAGAAGGAGTTGACCCGCTGGATCTGATGTCCTAGGTTAGGCGTCTGCGCTCCCGCCTTACGGCAGCACCCCGCGCCACCAGAGCGACAGGATGAGTAGCAAGAAGACGGCGATGGCAAGCAGGTCTCCCGCGAGCGTCCCCGGCCCCGGCAATTTCCCCCGCATAGCGCGCATGCCTCGCATTGCGTGTCGCTTGCCCTTGCCATGTCAATGGGCCATTTGACAGACCGGAATTCTGAATTCTGACTCCTGAATTCTGAATCCCTGATCCCCATGCGGCACCATCGCTGCTACGTTTTCTTCTGCCGCCTTTGAGTTATAGTTGCTGACATGCTTACGCTGCTTGTGATCCTGGTCATGGCCTGTTTGCCGGCGGCGGCCCGCGTTCGGACCGGTGTGGAGGTCCTGGAGGCGCAGAACTTCGCGCCGTTGAACGGCAAGCGCGTCGGTTTGATCACCAATCATACCGGTCTGACCCCCGATTACCGCCGCGCCATTGACCTGCTGCACAAGGCGCCGGGCGTCCGCCTCGCTGCCATCTTCGCCCCCGAGCACGGCATCAGCGGCCAGCGCGACGACCCCTATATTGAGTCCGGCAAGGACGAGGCGACCGGCGTCCCCGTTTACAGCCTTTACAGCCTCCAGCAGCCCCGCCCCGCCCGGGTGACCGGAGGTCCGCTGATCGGCCGCAAGCAGGAGGAGCAGGGGCACCGTTTCCGGCCCACCGCCGAGATGCTGCGCGGGGTGGACGCGCTGGTCTACGACATCCAGGATGTCGGCGCGCGCTTCTACACCTACATCACCACGCTCGGCTACATGGTGGAGGAGGCCGCCAGGGCGAAGATCCCCATCTATGTGCTGGACCGGCCCAATCCGGTTAACGGCGTGGCCGTCGAAGGCCCCTTGCTTGACGAGAAGTATATCTCCTTCGTCGGCTACATGCGCCTCCCGATTCGCCACGGCATGACCGTGGGCGAGTTGGCGCGCTTCTTCAACGGCGAGAAGAAGCTGGGCGCCGAGGTGCACGTGATCCAGGTGGAAGGCTGGCGTCGCAGCCAGTTCCTGGACGAAACCGGGCTGCCCTGGGTCAGCCCCTCGCCTGCCATGCGCAGCCTGGTGCAGGCCATCGTCTATCCCGGCGTGTGCCTGCTGGAATCCAGGCAGGTGTCGGTGGGGCGAGGGACGGACACGCCCTTCCAGATAATTGGGGCGCCCTGGATCAACGGCCTGGAACTGGCCGACTCCCTGAACACGCGCCAGATCCCGGGCGCGCGCTTCCTGGCCCGCCGCTTCCGCCCCAGTGCCAGCCTGTTCAAGGATCAGGACTGCGACGGCGTCGAGGTTCTGCTCACGGACCGCAACGCGCTCGATTCCGTCGCGCTCGGAATCGAGTTGCTGTCCGCGGTGCTGAAGCTCCACCCGGGCAAGTTCGACCTGGACGGGATCATGCGCCTGCTGGGGAACGACGCGACCGCCGCGCGGCTGAAGGCGGGCGAGGACCCGCGCCAGATCGTGGAAAGCTGGCAGGCCGACCTGGCCGCCTTCCGCCAGCTTCGCTCCCGGTACCTGCTCTACAAGTAGTCGCCAAACAGAAACGCCAGATTCCCCAGATTCACGCCCAGTCGCTATCTGTGAAGATCTGCAAAATGGGCGACCTGCTATTCGGCGGCAGGGGAATAGACGCTGATGGATTCGGCGACCGAGGGATCGAGGGCCACTTGGGTGGCGTCCACGCGGACTACGAGCACCGGCCAGCGCTGGAGCAGTTCCACGGTGCGGCCGGGCACGATGCCCAGCGCCAGCAGCTTCTGGATACGCGGTGAGGAAGCGCTTTCCAGGTGCGCCACCCGCGCCCGCTGACCCACTTCGAGCCGCGGCAGGCGCACGATCAGCGACGACACCTCGGAGACGTTGCGGCGGCAGCACTCGCCCTGGGGG
>CAYVGN010000353.1:0-3742 GCA_964451215.1 uncultured Acidobacteriota bacterium | reverse complement strand
CTGCGTCGAGGAGATGAACTTGGCAGGCGAACTGCTCGGGCCTTTGAACCCGGGGCCACGCAGGCGCCAGATGTTAGTGTCCGACACCTGTTGTGCAAAGGCCAAGCGGCCCCCCTGGCGGGAAAGGGATGGGCCGTAGGCGTTCTCGCCGCCGCTCATCACTGCTTCAGGCCCACCGCCGGAAACGGAGATCCTCCACAGTCTGAGGCTGCCCCCGCGAGTCGAGGCGAACACAATGCTGCCGCCATCGGGGCTCCAGGCCAAGCCACCGGCGCCACGGCCATCAAAGGTGAGACGCCTGGGTTCGCCCGTGGCTGTGCCGCCGGGAGCCAGAGGCAGGAGATAGATATCCCCCGCCGCGAGCGTAAAACCCCGCTCGAACGCTATGGTTTGGCCATCCGGCGAGAAGGCAGGAAATTCATCGGTAAAGGATACCGGGCCCGGTGACGTAAGTCTGCGCCTCTCGCCCGTTTCGAGCGACAACAAGAAGATGCTGTTGGGACCCAGCGGAGAGCTTCGGTCCACAATCGCTAGGAATCTCCCGTCCGGCGACCAGGCCAGCCCAGGAGACCAAGGCCCTGAAAGGGACACGTCCGGTCTCGCGATTGCCGCCGACTGGGCCACTTTCCGCTCAGGACCACCGAGGGCTGGGACTACGAACACTGCGTGCCCAGCTTCCGACTGGCGCACAAAAGCCACGCGACTTCCGTCGGGTGACCAGGCCGGACTGGAATCCGGGGCCGGGTCCGTAGTCAGCCGCAGGGGGTTTCCGGCTTCGACGAGCTTCACGTAGATGTCAAAGTTGTCGCCCGTTACCCCGTCCCAAACAAAAGCTACCTGCTTGCCATCCGGAGAAAAAGCGGGTTCTAACTCGCGGCCCGAAAAACTGGTCAACAGGACAGTTCTCGGAGGAGGTACCGCTGGTTCCGTCGTAGTGCGCGTCCGGTGGAACCAGATGCCGCCGCCGATGGCTACGGCCAGCGCCGCAAGGCCAGCGATCCAAACCCAGCGGCTTAGCCGCCGTGGGACCGGCAAGGACGCTGGTCCCGCGCCCGACTCGGATTCTTCCTTGATCTCGGTGAGCGCCACGCGCAGATCGGCCATGGCCTGCCAGCGCCGCTCTGGATCCTTGCGCAGCGCCCGCCCGATCAGCTTCTCCAGTTCCGGCGGCGCCGCCGGCGTCAACTGGCTCACCGGCTCCGGCTCGTCGCGCACGATGGCTGAGAGCACCGCCAGCCGGCTGTCGCCGCGGAACGGCGCCCGCCCCGTCACCATCTCGTAGAGCAGGCTGCCGAAGGAGAAGATGTCGCTGCGCGCGTCTACCCGCTTGCCCTGCGCCTGCTCGGGCGACATGTAAGCTACGGTGCCCAGCACCGTCCCCTGCTCGGTCTCCGGCGGCCCGGCCGGCGCAGTCACCGTCTCCTCCGGCTCCAGGGGCTCGGTCAGCTTGGCCAGGCCGAAATCCAGGATCTTCACCGGGCCCTCTTCGCTCACCATGACGTTGGCCGGCTTCAGGTCGCGGTGGATGATGCCGCGGGCGTGGGCGCGGGCGAGCCCATCGGCGATCTGTACGGCGTAGCGCAACGCGTCGTTCAACGGCAGCGGGCCTTGGGCCAGCAGCTCGCGCAGCGTCTTCCCACTGACGTACTGCATCACGATGAACAACTGCCCGTCGGCCTCGGCGATGTCGTGGATGGTGACAATGTTGGGGTGATCCAGGGCTGAAGCGGCGCGGGCCTCCCGAATGAACCGCTCGCGCCGCCCGGGGTCAGAGACAGCCCTGGGCGGGAGCATCTTGATGGCCACGGTGCGGTTCAGGTGGGTGTCCAGCGCCTTGTAGACCACACCCATCCCCCCCGCGCCCAAGCGCGCCTCGATGCGGTAGTGGGCCAGCATGCGACCGATCATGAGGGAAGGCCTGCCTGTTGCCAGCCATCTTAGAGTGCCGGCCAAGGCAAGTCAACGCCGGCGGAAGTCCGCGGGGGTCCGCGCCTGCGGCCGGGAGGAGACCCACACTTGTCGCATGGCCCCCGATCAGCCGCCGCAAGTCAAGCGCTCAGATGGCCACGCACGTGTGGGGAGCGGAGGCCAACCCATGTTATTGTTAAACATATGGACCGCCGCCAAACCTATCTGACCCCGGAGCAGGCCGCGCATCACCTGCACGTGAAAAGGAGCACCGTATTGGCCTGGTTGCGCGCCGGGAAGCTCGCCGGAGCCAAGACCGGTCATGGAACCTGGCGAATCGCGCGACAGAACATTCGAGGGTTTGTCCGGAACCGCAGGTGCGCTGCCGCCCTGGACCCAGAGCCGTTGTCCGGCAAGGAACTTTCGGCTGTCCGCCGCGGGTTGGAGGAGATCCGTACCGGGCGCACCGTGAGCTTTGAACAGGTCAAGCGCGAGAACCGCCTTTGACTTACGCCGTCGAGTTCTCCTCGGATGCCAGAAAGAGCTTCAATCGCCTCGACCGGGTTACCAAGCGGCGCATCGCCGAGGAAATTTCACGATTGGCGAGCAGTCCCTTCGATCTGCGGCTATCCAAGCAACTGAAGGGTGAAGAGTTGGCCGGCCTGCGCTCCGCGCGCGTCGGTGGCTGGCGGGTTTGCTTCACCGTAGGCCGGGCTGCCGCCGTGCTCTATGTCCTTTCCATCGAGCGCCGCGGGCAAGTCTACAAGCGGCTGTAGGTGTGAACACCGCAAAGACTCCAGTTTCTTAGCGTCCTGTTGGTTTGCCCGGAAGCGGCGGCTTTGCAAAGCGTCGGCCGTGGCGGTATAACTTGTGCAGCTCGATTATGCGCAAAGCCAAGATCATCGCCACCCTGGGCCCTGCCTCCAGCACCCGCGACGCGATCCAGGCGCTGGCGCGGGCCGGCATGGACGTGGTGCGCCTGAACTTCTCGCACGGCAGCCACGAAGAACACGCGCGCTCGGTGCGCCTGGTGCGGGAGGTGGCGGCCGAGGAGAGGCGCCACCTGGCCATCCTGCAGGACCTGCCTGGGCCGAAGATTCGGACCGGGCGGCTGCGGCAGCACCGCCCGGTGCTGCTGCGCGCCGGCCACACCCTGCGGCTGACGGCGCAGGGCATCGCCGGCACGGCAGCGCGCATCTCGCTCAATTACCCCTACCTGGCGCGGGACGTGCGGCGTGGCGACCGCATCCTGCTGGCCGACGGGCTTATCGAGTTGCGGGTGCAGGGTCGCCAGGGGGACGACGTCACCTGCGAGGTGGTGAACGGGGGCCTGCTTGGCGAGCACAAGGGAGTCAACCTGCCCGGGGTGAAGCTGCGCATTCCGGCCCTGACGGAAGACGACGAGCAACACCTGCAGTTCGGGCTGGAGCAGGGAGTGGATTACGTGGCCCTCTCCTTCGTCCGCAGCGCCCGGGACGTGGCTGCCCTCAAGGCGCTGATTGCGCGCCGGGGAAGCCAGACGCCGGTGATCGCCAAGCTGGAGAAGCCAGAGGCCATCGAGAACCTGGAGGAGATCCTGCGTATCAGCGACGGGGTGATGGTGGCGCGGGGAGACCTGGGGGTGGAGATGCCGGCGGAAAAGGTTCCGGTGGTGCAGAAGCACATCATCGAACGGGCGGGAGTGGCTAAAATCCCGGTGATCACCGCCACCCAGATGCTGGAATCCATGACGGGCAACCCGCGGCCCACGCGGGCGGAGGCCAGCGACGTGGCCAACGCCATCTTCGATGGCAGCGACGCGGTAATGCCTGTCTCTTATACACATCTCCGAGCC
>CAYVGN010000352.1:0-3742 GCA_964451215.1 uncultured Acidobacteriota bacterium | reverse complement strand
GTTTCAGCCAGCGGGGGGCTATGGGCAACACGTGGGCGGGGAAGCCCGCGCCGCGGCGCGGCGCGCGGCCAGCCACCGACGCCAGGCCTCCAGGCCCGCGCCCGTCAGGCAGGAAACCTCCACGATCTCCATGCCCGGGTGGACCCGCCAGGCATTCTGGCGCGCCCGCTCCAGGTCGAAGGGCACATGGGGGAGCAGGTCAGTCTTGTTCAGCAGCAGCAACTCCGCCTTGAAGAAGACGGCCGGATATTTCAGCGGCTTGTCTTCGCCCTCCGGCACGCTTAGCACTACGATCTTGGCCGCCTCCCCCAGGTCGTAGCTGGCCGGGCAGACCAGGTTGCCGACGTTCTCAATCAGCAGCAACTCGAGGTCTTCCAGGCGCCAGCCCTGGAGCGCGCGTTCCACCATCCTGGCGTCCAGGTGGCAGGCGCCGCCGGTGGTGATCTGCCGCACCGGGAAGCCGAAGCGGGCCAGGCGGCGGGCGTCGTTGTCGGTCTGGATGTCGCCGGTCAACACCGCCACGCGTTCCTCCGGAGGGAAGCCTTCCAGCGTGCGCTCCAGCAGCGCGGTCTTGCCAGCGCCCGGCGAGCTGATCAGGTTCAGGCAGAGGGTGCTGTGCCGCCGGAAGCGGTCGCGCAACTGGCCGGCGATCCGGTCGTTCTCGCTAAGTACTTTCTTTCCCAGCGGCACCTGGGTCATTGCTGCTCCATCTGGACGTAAGCTAGTTCCAGCTCATCCCCGCCGATGCACTCGGTCTGCGGGTTGGCACAGGCAGGGCAGACCACGTCGTAATCCACGACCGGGAAGGCCGCGCCGCAGGCAGGACAACGGTGCCTGCGCGGGCAGGCCTCGATTTCCAGCGCCAGCCGCTCCCATTCCGTGCCGCGCGTCAGCGCCTCAAAGCAAAAGGCCAGCGCATCGGGATCGACGCCGGAAAGCTCACCGACGCGCAAGCCCACCTTCAGCAGGCGCGCGCCGGGGTAGCGGCGGGCCTCGGCCTCCACCGCTTCGAGCACGGACTGGGCGATGCCGATTTCGTGCATAGCAGGCTGTGCGCCCTCCGGCTCCAGCAGGATGCTGGAAAAGTGGCTGCTTTGTCAGCATCCCGCCAGACCCGAAGTCTCCCGCCGCGCATCGCCGGCCGCGCTTCTCAGCCGGCAGCGTGGCGGCGGTACTGGTAGTAGGCGGCGCAGGCGCCCTCGGCCGACACCATCGGCGCCCCCAGTGGGTTCTGCGGCGTGCAGCGGCGGCCGAAGGCGGGGCAGTCGGTAGGCCGCTTCCGCCCCTGCAGGACCTCGGCGCTGATGCACTCGGCCGGCTCCTCGGCCGCCAGTTCCGCCAGCCCGAATCTTCTCTCGGCGTCGTGCGCGGCGAATTCCGGGCGGAGGCGAAGGCCGCTCTGCGGGATGAGGCCGATGCCCCGCCACTTGCGGTCGCATACCTCGAACACGCTCTCCATCATCCGCTGCGCCGGCAAGTTGCCTTCATAGCGGGCCGAGCGCACGTACTGGTTTTCCACCTCGGCGCGCCCCTCCTCCAGTTGGATCACCAGCATGTGGATGGCCTCCAGCAGGTCCAGCGGCTCGAAGCCGCCCACGACGATAGGCACGCGGAACTCGCGGCTGAGCGCTTCGTACTGCCGGTAGCCCATTACGGTACAGACGTGTCCCGGCGCGATGAACCCCTGCACCTGGTTGTGCGGCGAGGCCAGCAGCAACCGGATGGCCGGCGGAACCAGCAGGTGCGACACCAGCAGGGAGAAGTGGTCGAGGCCTTCGCGGCGGGCCTGCCAGACCGCCATGGCGTTGGCCGGGGCCGTGGTTTCGAACCCGACCCCGAAGAAGACCACCTGGCGGTCGCGGCGGACCCGCGCCAGTTTCACCGCCTCCATTGGTGAATAGGCCACGCGCACGTCGCCGCCGCTCGCTTTCACCCGGAACAGGTCCAGGCGCGAGCCGGGCACGCGCAGCATGTCGCCATAGGAGACGAAGGTGACTTCCGGGCGCGAGGCCAGCTCGATGGCCTTGTCCAGCAGTTCCAGCGGCGTGACGCAGACCGGGCAGCCCGGGCCGTGCACCAGCCGGATCTGGGGCGGCAGCAGGTCGCCCAAGCCGTAGCGCATGATGGTGTGCGTCTGCCCGCCGCAGATCTCCATCAGCGTCCACGGCCGCCTCACCCGCCGGGCGATCTCTGCCGCCAGCGACCGCGCGATGCGTCCGTCGCGGTACTCGTCAATGTATTTCATTGGCTTGCCCGCGCGTTTTTCAGCGGCTGGCCGCTTTCCCGCAAAAAAACTGCCCAGCCGGGAATGGAGCGGCGGCTTCATGCCGCCATCTCGCCTGTTTTCAGTAGAGTGGCGGGATAAACCCGCCGCTGCATCCTCTTTGCACCGGAAGTTAGCTTGCTAGTACCGTGACCGGCAGACTCGGTTCTTTTCGGGGGGTAGCGCCGCCTTCCAGGCGGCAACAGCTAAGGCCGGCAAGATGCCGGCGCTACAGCCAAAAAGTAGTTTTTCAGCCGGCAACGGTACTAGGCCGGCCCCGTTTCGCCTTCCAGCAGGCCCATAGCCTCCAGCAACTGGTAGGTGCGCTCGGCCTCTTCCGCGTCTACCCGGCTGATAGCAAAGCCCACGTGCACCATTACGTAGTCGCCGACCGAGGCTTCCGGGACGAAATCCAGCAACGCCTCGCGGGTAATGCCGCCGAACTGCACCTTCGCCACCCGGTTGCCGCCGCGCTGTTCCAGAGCCAGTATCCTTCCCGGCACCGCCAGACACATAAGATCCCTTCCCGGAATCCAGTTCCGGAATCCGCCTGGAGTGTAGAGCAATTCGAAGTCCGAAGTCGCCGGCGGCCAGATGCTTCTGGCTGCGGGCAGTTGTCAAGGGTCGGGATTATGCGCCTTGTGAGGCATTTATCCGCAATTGCGCCCCCGGTCTGGTTTCCGGCCCGCGGCTTGCAGGTGCGCGGCCTGGCTCGCCAGTTGGTCGGCACGCAGGTTGTCGCGATGGCCGGCGTGAGCTTTCACCCACTGCCAGTGAACCCGATGCCGGCATAGCGCCTCGTCAAGGGCTCTCCAGAGATCCTGGTTTTTCACCGGGGACTTGGTCGCGGTTTTCCACCGGTTCAGCTTCCACCTCGGCATCCACTCGGTGACGCCGCGGCGAACGTACTGGGAATCGGTGACGACCGTCACTTCGCAGGGCTCCTTCAGCGCGTTCAGGCCGCTGATTACCGCCGCCAGTTCCATGCGGTTGTTGGTGGTGCGGGATTCCGAGCCGTAAAGTTCCCGGCAGTGCCTGCCGTAGCGGAGCAGCGACGCCCAGCCGCCCGGGCCGGGATTGCCCAGGCAAGCGCCGTCGGTGATCAGCGTGACGTGTTTCATGAATGCGGTGTGTGGTCTGCGGAATCCGGCAATGCGGACTGTTTCACTCCGCGCTGCTCATTCTTCATTCTTCGCTTTTCACTCTCAACAGCAGCGGCTGGGCTTCTCATACCTGGCGTGCAGGCGTTCCAGGTAGAACTGCTTCTCGCTGGGGAGCGGGGGGCCGGGGCGCCGCTGGCGCAGGCGGCGGCAATAGCGCTCGTAGGCGGTTTCGCCGGCCGCCTCCCGCAACAGCTCCCAGATTCTGCGTAGCACCGTCATGCGATGGCTTCCTTCTTCCTTTTTTCCTTTTCCTTTTTCCTTCTCTAGTGCCGTGACCGCCTAGTTTCTTCCCTTGAGTACGGTCGTGAAGACTACG
>CAYVGN010000351.1:0-3779 GCA_964451215.1 uncultured Acidobacteriota bacterium | reverse complement strand
CCGGAAGCAGCGCCGCAGAAACCAGCAGCGCGCCCACCGAGGCCCCCAGCGCCCGCGCGCGCCTTGCTGGCTGGGTGGTGTGCCGGCGTGCTGGCCGGCGGCGCGCTGCTGGCGTGGCGCTTCGACCAGAGCATGGGCCGCTTCCTCAACCTGGCCCGGCAGATGGAGCCGCGCCAGACTGTGGTGCTGCTCTACGAAGGGTCCGACAACGTGCATTTCCTGCATGCCCCCTCCTACTACCAACTCCAGAAGGGCGGGCTGTGTCCGCAAAGCTTCCTCGCCAATCCCGCCATCCGGCACCTGCCGGCCCAATTGGCTCCCCCCTTCCCCTGGGGTCAGGTGGACTGGGAAACCACCAATCCGCTGGTGGATCCCGCCGGACGGGTTTTTCGCTACGTTATCGCCAAGACATCGCGCCCCGGCTGGGAGGGACTGCCGGCGGTTGTGCCGCCCCACCACACCCTGAGGGCGCGCGACGACGGCTGGCTGCTGTTTGAACGAAGATGACCCGCGGCGGCTGAAACCCATTAGACTATTAGGGAAACCGCCGCTGGAAGGCTGTAGGCCCGAGGCATTAGTCTGAGTATGCCGGCTAACCTCAGCCCTGAATACCTGGCTGCCGAGAAGCGCTTCAAGACTGCCCGCACTACGCAGGAGAAGATCGAGGCGCTGGAGGAGATGCTGGCCACCATCCCCAAGCACAAGGGGACGGAGAAGATGCAGGCGGACATCAAGCGCCGCCTGTCCAAGGCCCGCGGCGAAGCGCAGAAGAAAGGGGGCGCGGCCCACGCGCTGCCCGTGTACCACGTCGAGAGGGAGGGCGCCGGGCAGGTAGCGCTGGTGGGGGCGCCCAACGTGGGCAAGTCGCTGCTGCTGCGCCGCTCGACCAAGGCGCAGCCGGAGGTGGCTGACTATCCCTTCACCACCCGCCTGCCCACCCCGGGCATGATGCCCTTCGAGAATGTGCAGTTCCAGTTGGTGGACCTGCCCCCGGTCTCGCGCGAGTTCATGGAGAGCTGGGTACCCACCGTGATCCGGCAGGCGGACGCCGCCGCACTGGTGGTGGACCTGGCGGCCCTGGACCTGCTGGACGAAGTGGAAACCACCCGAGAACTGCTCCAGCAGCACAAGATCTGGCTGGCAAAGCCGCCGCAGGAGCCGTTGCCCCCCGGCGCAGCGGTGAAGCCCACGCTGCTGCTGGCCAACAAGCTGGACCTGCCAGGCGCGGCCGAGAACTACCAGGCTCTGCGCGACCTGTTCAGCGAGTTTCCCACGGTGGCGGTCTCGGCCGAAACCGGGGCCGGCCTGGAGGAGTTCAAGCGCGCCGTCTTCGACCTGCTGGGCGTGGTCCGCGTCTTCACCAAGGCGCCCGGAAAGAAGCCGGACCTGACTGCGCCCTATGTGCTGAAGCGCGGCTCCACGGCACTGGAGGTCGCCGGGCATGTGCACCAGGACTTCGCCGCCCAACTCAAGTTCGCCCGCATCTGGGGGCAGGGGAAGTTCGAGGGGCAGATGGTGCAGCGTGACTACGTCGTGGAGGACGGCGACATCATCGAGTTTCACATCTGAGCGATCCCAGGGACCGGCGGGTGTTGCAGGGGCGCTAGCCGGGATAGGGCAGGAAGCCCTCGCGGGCGAAGTCGGCGTCGAAACACAGCGCATGGCGCGCGCCCGCTTCCCGCATCACCAGGAAGCTGACTTCGTACACCAGGCTGACCCGGCCCTTGCGCTGTGCGAACCGTTTTGCAGCCGCCCGATGGAGAGTCTCGTCCACCCAGCGGATTCGGAAGGCTTCCACCTGTTGGAGGAAACGAAGCGCTGGGAGCCAGCCCAGGCGGCGGGAAAGAAGGGCGACGCTCTCCACGAGCACGTAGCTGTGGGTGAGCAGCGCGTTCTCCGGGTCAAGAGCGCGGGCGAATGCTCGCACCGCCTTGCCGTGGTTCACGTCATTGGCGTCGGCGAGCGCATAAGCAGCCGAGGTGTCGAGGAAAATCACCATCGCCCTTGGCCCAGCGCCTCGTCGTGCTCCTCTGAAATCCGCACCGGCTGCGGCGACTTGCCCGAGCCGACAAAAGTGAAGTCTTCAAGGCGGCGTTGACGCTTGCGCGCCGTGCGCAGACTTTGCCCCAGCAACTCCCGCACGGTAGCGGCCAGCGACTGGCGCCGCTCAAAGGCCCGGCGGCGAAGCGCCTCGTAGCTGGATTCGTCAAGCTGTATCTGCAGGCGCCGCATGGGCTTCGATCCTTACGGGCAAGAATAGCACAATGAGACCATGATGCAAAGCTGCCAAAAGAGGCCGACGGCCTCCGGGTAATGAAGGCTCTCTGGTGTTGTCTATTTCCGGCCCGCTGGCGACAATAGTGGCGGAGGCAAGGATGGCGGACAAGAGAACTGTTCGAGCGGCCCTGATCGTTCTCCTGTTGGCGGTCGCAGCCGGGGCGCAGGAACTGAAGATCCCGGTCGAGACCCACATGCTGAAGAACGGAATGAAGGTGCTGATCCAAGAGGACCACTCCATCCCCAACGTGGCCCTGTACATCTTCTACAAGATCGGCGCGCGCAACGAGCGGCCGGGCGCCACCGGGCTCTCCCACTTCTTCGAGCACATGATGTTCAACGGCGCCAAGAAGTACGGGCCGGGCCAGTTCGACCGGGCCATGGAAGACGCGGGCGGCAGCAACAACGCCTATACCAGCAGGGACGTGACCGTTTACCAGGACTGGTTCCCGGCGGCGGCCCTGCCGCTCATCTTCGACCTGGAAGCCGACCGCATCGAGAACCTGAGCTTCGACCCCAAGATGGTGGAGTCGGAGCGCGGGGTGGTGGCCTCCGAGCGGCGGACCGGCGTCGAAGCCAACAACTTCGGCATCCTGAACGAGCAACTGTGGGCCAACGCCTTCGTGGCCCATCCCTACCAGTGGCCGGTGATCGGCTGGATGTCGGACATTGAGAGCTGGACGATGGAGGACTTGAAGGGGCACTTCCGCATGGGGTACGCGCCTAACAACGCGGTGATGGTGGTGAGCGGCAGCGTCAGGCCTGGCGAGTTTTTGGCGCTGGCGGAGAAGCGCCTCGAAGCGATCCCGCGCCGCGACCCGCCCCCGCCCGTGCGCACCAAGGAACCCGAACAGCGCGGCGAGCGGCGGCTCCGTGTGGAGAAATTCGCCCAACTGCCCATCCTCATGGTGGCCTACCATGTCCCGGAAACCGCCCACGCTGACTACTACGCGCTGCGCGTGCTCCAGACCATCCTCACCAGCGGCCAGAGCTCGCGCCTCTACCAGAGGCTGGTGGACCGGGACCAGTTGGCCATCGCGGTAAGCGCCAGCTCGCCCTTCTCCTTTGACCCCACGCTGCTGGCCGTTACTGCCCAGCCGCGGGCCGGCGTGGTGCCGCAGGCGGTCGAGACGGCCCTGTACGAAGAGATCGCCCGCGTGCAGAAGGACCTGGTGACCGACCCGGAGATCGAAAAGGCCAAGAACATCCTGCTGGCTGCCTTTTACCGGCAGATGAAGACCATCAACGGAAAGGCTAATGCCCTCGGGACCTACGAGGTCTTTTTCGGCGACTACCGCAAGCTGTTCACCGCCGCCCAGGAATACGCCAAAGTGACGCGCGAGGACGTGCGGCGCGTAGCGCGGCAGTACCTCACCGAACTCAACCGCACCGTGGCCACGCTGGTCCCCGAGAAGGCGCCGGAAAAGCCGGGGCAGGCCCCCGAGAAAGGAGCGACGCGATGAAGTGCCTGCTGCGGAAGACAGTGGTATTGGCGGGAACCC
>CAYVGN010000350.1:3222-3780 GCA_964451215.1 uncultured Acidobacteriota bacterium | reverse complement strand
GCCCTGGCGGTGGACCGCGAGCAGTTTGCGGCCCAGGTCACGGCCGCGCTCGAGCGAAACCCGCTGGTCACCATCCAGCGCGAGGAGGCTCGTGAAATCCCCGGTTCTGGCGTCGTGATTGTGGCTACCGGCCCGCTTACCAGCGACGCGCTGGCCTCCTCCATCCAGCGGCTGACCGGCAGAGAGCGGCTGTATTTCTATGATGCGATCAGCCCCATCGTGGAGGCCGAGTCGCTGGATTTTTCGAAGATTTTCCCCGCGTCGCGCTACGGCAAGGGCGGAGGCGCAGACTATTGGAACTGCCCGCTGACGAAGCAGGAGTACGGCCGTTTTTACGAAGCGCTGGTCACGGCCGAATCGTACCCGCTGCACGAGTTCGAGAAGACTCCGTACTTCGAGGCCTGCCTGGCGCTGGAGGAACTGGCGCGCCGCGGGCGGGACACGCTGCGCTTTGGGCCGATGAAGCCGGTGGGGCTGCGCGAGCCGCGCACCGGCCGCGCGCCTTACGCCGCCGTCCAGTTGCGCCGCGAGAACCTGCGCGCCGACAGCTTCAACCTG
>CAYVGN010000350.1:0-3212 GCA_964451215.1 uncultured Acidobacteriota bacterium | reverse complement strand
CCTGCGCTTCGGCGAGCAGGCCCGGGTGCTGCGGCTCATCCCCGGGCTGGAGAATGCGGTATTCCTGCGCTTCGGCCAGGTCCACCGCAACACCTACATCAACGCCCCGGCGCTGCTGGATCAGACGCTGGCCCTGAAGTCGTGCCCGACCGTTTTCTTCGCCGGCCAGATCTCGGGGGTGGAGGGGTACGTGGAAGCGATCGCCACCGGCCTGGTGGCCGCCTTCCACGCCGCTGCCCGCGCGCACGGAGAAGAGCCGCGACCGCTGCCGCGCCAGACCGCGCTCGGCTCGTTGTGCCACTACATCAGCGCCGCCGACCCGAGCAGCTATCAGCCCGCCAACATCACTTTCGACCTGCTCCCGCCCCTGCCCGAGCCCGAGCAGGATCGCAGGAAGCGGCGCGCCGCTCAGTGCCGCCGCGCGTTGGAAGCGCTGGACGCCTGGATCGAGCGCCGGCCGTAGTCTGCGCCGGGAAGCAGCCACAGGGGAGGGCGCACCATCCCTCCGGCGGCAAAGCGGCTGGCGAGGATCGTTCTTTAACTGCGGGAACCCGGGAGGTCTCAGAGCCTGGAAAGCAGTAGCCCCACGGCTACGGCAAGAATACTGACGGTGGCTGCTACAATTACTGTCCTCTTCAACAGCCCAACGAAGATTTCGACCATTGGGAGGTGACCTTTTCCCTTCCTGGGTTCAGTCCACTAAGCTAGATGCCGTTTCCGCCGAGATAGTTTCAAAGGGACGCAGTAGGCCCTCCGCACGGGTGGGATTCTAAATGACGCGTCCGGCGGTCGCAACCCGCGAAGCGCTTATTTCGCGCGGTTTGCTCCAGACTGGTAAACACAAGACGGGGTGTGGTGCCGCAGTGTGGCCACGATCCGGCGTGAGGGGCCTGTCCGGGAGCCTGTGCTAGAATAACAACAAGGTAGCGGTTGCAGGGATCGGCGGCGCGCGTGGCGGCGTCGAGGCTGGGGCGCTAGAGCGGGCGCGGCTCAGGCCAGCCGCCAAACCAGCGTAGTCAGTTCTTGGGAGGATCAAACATGGCACACGAAGAGGACGGCGGCAGTCGAGTGCTTTGGTTCCTGGCAGGGTTGGGTATCGGGTCGGTGCTGGCGTTGCTGTACGCTCCCCGCTCGGGCCGCGAGACCCGCCGCTATATCCAGAAGAAGGCCGACGAAGCCCGCGAGTTCATCGCCGAGCGCGGGCAAGAGGTGTGCGAGCGCGGCCGGGAGATCGTCGAAGAGGCCGCCGGCCTGGTGGAGCGCGGCCGCAAACTGGCCAAGCTGTGAGGCCCCTCCCGGGGCCACTGAAACGAAAGGCCTGTGCCGCCGGCCCTGTTTAGGCAGGTGGCACAGGCCTTGGTCTGTACGCGCTTTTGCTGGCTGGCCTGCTGCCGTTACTTGATGAGTGCAAGCTGGGCGAGCTATGGCGGAACGAATCAGGCTGGGTGAGTACGAACTGCAACTGGTGTCGGACGGGACCTACTTGCAGGACGGCGGGGCGTTTTTCGGGGTGGTCCCGAAGGTCCTGTGGAGCCGCAAGAAGCCAGCCGACGAGAACAACATGATGCGCGCGGGCCTGAACTGCCTGGTGGCCCGCAGCGAGCGCCACACCGTGCTGGTGGAAACGGGCATCGGGGAGAAGCTGGACGAGAAGCGGATCCGGTTGCACGGCGTTGAACGAGAGCACAGCCTGCCGGAGGAGATTGCCGCCCAGGGCATTGACCCTGAAGCGATCGGAATCGTCATCAACACCCACCTGCATTTCGATCACTGCGGCGGAAACACGCACTGGCAGGGCGACCGGGCCGTTCCGGTGTTCCCCCGCGCCCGCTACTACGCGCAGAGGGGCGAGTGGGACCATGCCCACCTGCGGCACGACCGCGACCGCATCAGCTACCTGGACGAAAACTACGACCCGCTCGTCGCCGGCGGGCAAATGACCCTGCTCAGCGGCGACACCACCATCGCCCCGGGGATCAGCGTGCGCGTTGTACCCGGGCACACCCGCCACATGCAGATGGTGCTCATCCAGTCCGGCGGGCACACCTGCGCCTGCTTCGGCGACCTGGTGCCCTCCGCCGCCCACCTCAACCCCACCTGGGTCACGGCCTACGACCTGTTCCCGCTGGAGTCCATCGAGAACAAGAAGCGCCTGCTGGCCCAGGCAGCCGCTGAAAACTGGCTCTGCGTCTTCGTCCACGACGCCGAGAACCCCTGGGGATACGTGCGCGCCGGCGAACGGGGCAAGTTCCAGTTCGAGCCGCTTGGAGAAACCGTGTTAGGTGTCAGGTGTTAGGCGTTCGCGGCACCGGCCATTGAATTCTGAATTCTGACTCCTGACTCCTGAATTCTGAATTCTGACTCCTGACTCAGATTTCAGGGGCCTCGGCTCCGGCCGGTTGCGCGGCTTGCAAGCCCTGCTGAAGTTCCTCCCAGCCGGCATAGAGACCTTGCAGTTCCCGGTTCAGTGTGGTCTTTCCCGAGCCGTTGGCGCCCAGCAGCCCGATGCGGTCACCCGGCCCAATCAGCCAGTCGGCTGCCTCGAACAGGATCTTCTCTCCGTACTGCTTGGAGACTGAGAGCAGTTGGATCATGCGGGAAGAACCAGCGACGGGATGGCCCCGTTTCTGAGCGGCCTATTCCTTCCGCTCGACGGGGCGCCAGGATTGGCCGCCGTCAGTGGTTCGGAACAAGGCCCCGGAACGCGTGCGGATTTCGCCCCTGCGGGAGTTGGCGAACAGGATGGCGGTAGCGTCACGCGCGCCGGTCTCTACGGGTGGGTCCCAGTTGCGGCCCAGGTCCGGGGAGTGGCCCACCCGGCCGCCCGGCAACAGCACCCACAACTCCTGACCGGAGACGGCAAAATCCAGGACGGGAGCGCCGCCGGGCACCCCGACCGGCTGCCATTCCTCCGAACCGCTCCCGGCAGCAACCAGTTGCTGCCTGGTGGTCAAAGCGAAGCGCTGGGCGCCGGCCGGCAATTGTTTGGAAAGCCGCCCTATGACCGCGGCTTGACGAGCGGCCATAGCTATCCGCCCGGCAATCGAATCAGCAGCCCGGTCGCGCCGCAGCTCAGCCAGGCCAGGGCTAGCCGGTTTCTTTTCTTCCGGTGGCGAGGGAGCCAACTGGTAACGTGGCGCTGCGGCCGGGGCCTGCGCGGCACTCTCGGCGACCTTCGGAGGCGCCGGAGCAAGCAGCCTGCTCTGGAGCGC
>CAYVGN010000349.1:1407-3801 GCA_964451215.1 uncultured Acidobacteriota bacterium | reverse complement strand
GCCGCAGTGGATTCCCCGCTGGGTCCACAACTGGCCCTGTTCGGTGAGTTCTCCTCCCGCATCATCGTTTCCCTTCCGGGGAACCGCCTTGCCGAGCTGGATTCGATTGCGGCACAATATGGTGTGAGCGTGGCTCCCATCGGCATTACGCAGGCGCACAGCTTCTCGCTGCGCTGGAATGGAAACCCGGTCATCCACAGCCCCGTCGAAGAGTTGCGGCTCACCTGGGAACAGGCCCTGGAACAGAAGCTGAAACTGTGAATCTGCCCGGCTGAAGGCAAGATGCCTCTACCGAACAGCGGCGACAAGTTTCGTGAAGAGTGCGGGGTGATGGGCGTCTGCGGTCATCCGGAGGCGGCCAAGCTGGTCTACCTGGGGCTGTACGCGCTGCAGCACCGGGGCCAGGAGAGCGCCGGGATCGTCTCCAGCGGCGACGGGGCGTTTCGCAGCCACAAGGGTATGGGCCAGGTTCCGGAGATCTTCACCGAGCCGGTGCTGGAACCGCTGAGCGGCCCGCTGGCCGTGGGGCACACGCGCTACTCGACCGCCGGCGACACCAGCCTGCTCAACGCCCAGCCGCTGGTGGTGGACTGCAACAAAGGCCTGCTGGCGCTGGCGCATAACGGCAACCTGGTCAACGCGCTGGAGATTCGCCGCCGGCTGGAGCAGCGCGGCTCCATCTTCCAGACCACCTCGGACACGGAGGTCATTCTGCACCTGATCGCCGAATCGCGCAGCCGCTCGCTGGCCGAGGCGCTGTCGGAGGCCCTGCGGCAGGTGGAGGGCGCCTACTCGATCGTGCTGATGACCCGCGACCGGATGTTCGCCGTGCGCGACCCGCGGGGCTTCCGGCCGCTGTCGCTGGGGCGGCTGGGCGATGCCGTGGTCTTCGCCTCGGAGACCTGCGCCTTCGACCTGATCGGCGCCCGCTACGAGGGCGAGGTGGAGCCGGGCGAGATGGCGGTGGCCGACGCCGGAGGCCTGACGCGCGTGGCCTTCAGCGAGCCGGCTGAGCGCCGGCAGTGCATCTTCGAGCACGTCTATTTCTCGCGCCCCGACAGCGTGGTGTTCGGCCGCCCGGTGCACCTCTCGCGGGAGAAGCTGGGGCGCTTGCTGGCCCGGGAGGCCCCCGCCGACGCCGACATCGTGGTGCCCGTCCCGGACTCGGGCCTGGCCGCCGCGCTGGGCTACGCCGGCGAATCGGGCCTGTCGCTGAAGTTCGGCCTGATCCGCAACCATTACATCGGCCGCACCTTCATCGAGCCGCAGCAGGCCATCCGCGACTTCAGCGTGCGCCTCAAGCTGAACCCGGTGCGCGACATCCTGGACGGGCAGCGCGTGGTGCTGGTGGACGATTCCATCGTGCGCGGCACCACCAGCCGCAAGATCGTGCGCATGATTCGCGAAGCGGGAGCGCGCCAGGTGCACCTGCGCGTCTCCTGCCCCCCGACCATTTCTCCCTGCTTCTACGGCGTGGACACACCGACCGAACGGGAGCTGATTGCGGCCAAGCACACCATCGAGCAAATCCGGCAGTTCGTGAATGCCGACTCGCTGGCCTACCTCTCGCTGGAAGGCCTGCGGGAGGCGGTGGGCGATCCGGAAGGGACGCGCTACTGCGACGCCTGTTATACGGGAAAGTACCCCACCGAACCGGTGAACCTGGAGTTGGAGACGGGCCTTGCAAGACGCAGAGGGTAAGGGCGAGGAGCCCGTTCAGGAAGGCAGCGGCAGCGCCCCAGTGGCCAAGCAAGCAGCGGGGGCGCCGGAGGAGCCGGCTGCACCCGCGCCCCGCGCCGGCCGCAGGCGCTTCTCCACCTTGCGGGCCAACGTCCGCTGGCTGCTCGGGGTGCTGTTGATCGTCTTCTTGATCCGCACCTTCATCGGCGAAGCCACCATCATCCCCACCGGCTCCATGGAGAAGACCATCCTGGTGGGCGACCATGTCTTCCTCTACAAGCTGGCCTACGGCCCGCAGATCCCCTTCACCGACTGGAAACTGCCCGCCCTGAAGCAGATCCAGCGCCAGGAGATTGTGGCCTTCCGCTATCCTCGTGACCGGTCCATGATCTACGTGAAGCGGGTGATTGGGCTGTCCGGCGAGCGGCTGGAGATACGCCGGGGCCAGGTCTACGTGAACGGCCGCCGGTTGCAGGAGCCCTACGTCACCCGCTCCAATCCCAACCTGCAGGAGAGCTTCGGCCCCATCACCGTGCCCGCCGCACACTTGTTCGTGATGGGAGACAACCGCGACAACTCCAACGACAGCCGGTTCTGGGGAACAGTCCCGTTGCGCAACATCATCGGGGAGCCGTTGCTGGTCTACTGGTCGTATGAGGCGCCCAGCGACGCTTGGCTGCGCGAGGGCGCGATGAACCGGGCGCGCTTCTACGC
>CAYVGN010000349.1:0-1397 GCA_964451215.1 uncultured Acidobacteriota bacterium | reverse complement strand
CATCTCCCTCGACCACATCCTCGACCTCGCCACCAACTTCTTTTCCAAGACCCGCTGGTCGCGTACAGGACTGCTGTTTTGAAGCCGACCACCTACGCCGACGCCGGCGTGGACCTCGCTGCCGCGCAGCGCGCCAAGGCGCGGATCGCAGCGCTGGCCCACCGCACCTTTGACCAGAACGTGCTGGCGGGGGTGGGCGGCTTCGGCGGGCGCTTCCGTCTGCCCCGCCGCTGGCGGGATCCGGTGCTGGTGTCCAGTTGTGACGGCGTGGGCACCAAGCTCAAGGTGGCCTTCCTGGCTGACCGGCACGAGACCGTGGGCCAGGACCTGGTGAACCACTGCGTGAACGACATCGCGGTGGAGGGGGCCGAGCCGCTCTTTTTCCTCGACTACTTGGCCACCGGGCGCCTCCGGCCGCAGGTGGTGGAACAGGTGGTGCGGGGCCTGGCCGCGGCCTGCCGGCAGAACGGTTGCGCGCTGGTGGGAGGAGAAACCGCGGAGATGCCCGGCTTCTACGCCGAAGGCGAGTACGACCTGGCCGGGTTTATTGTCGGCGCCCTGGAGCGCGGCAGCGAACTGGGCCGGGACCGCGTCCGCGCCGGCGACCTGCTGCTGGGCATCCCCTCCACCGGCCTCCACACCAACGGTTACTCGCTGGCGCGCAAGCTGATCTTCGAACAGGCCCGGCTGACCGTGGACTCGCCCGTGGCCGAGCTGGGCTGCACCGTCGGCCAGGAACTGCTCCGCGTCCATCGCAGCTACCTGGCCCTGCTGCGCGGGCTGCGGGAAAAGCAGGCGCTGGCTGCCGCCGCTCATATCACCGGCGGCGGGTTTACTGACAATATCCCGCGCGTCCTCCCCGCCCGGCTCAGCGCTGAGGTTCGCCCGGGCTCCTGGCCGGTCCTGCCCATCTTCCGCTACCTGCAGAAGCTGGGCTCGATTCCCGGCCAGGAAATGCTCCGCACCTTCAACATGGGCATCGGTCTGGTCCTGGTCGTTCCCCCCCAGCGGCTGAAGCAAGCCCAGGCCGTGCTGAAGCGCCTCCGCGAACAGCATTACGCCATCGGCCGGCTGGTCAAGGGCCGCCAGCACGTGGAATATGTATAGCGGTGGGCTGCCGCCCGCCCGCTGGAACACTCCGATGAAAAAGCGAATCGCCATCCTATTGAGCGGCCGCGGATCGAACTTCGAGGCCATCGCCGACAACGTCGCCGCCGGGCGCATTGACGCGGAAATCGCCCTGGTGGTGAGCAACCGGGCCGACGCCCCGGGCCTGGAGAAGGCCCGCCAGCGCGGCCTCCCGACCTTGTTCCTGCCCTCCAAGGGGCTGGAGCGCGAGGCCTACGACCGCCAGGTGGTCGCCGCGCTGAAGGAACGGCAGGTGGACCTGGTCTGCC
>CAYVGN010000348.1:0-3811 GCA_964451215.1 uncultured Acidobacteriota bacterium | reverse complement strand
CGCCCGGGCCACTGTCGCCGTCGTCACTGGTGTTCGGGGGTGGAGGAGCCTGGCCCATGTCGCCGCCACTGCCGCCAGCGCCCGGCGCGCCGCTACCGCCCGGCACCGGCGCGCGGCCGCGCCCGGCAGAGCCAATGCGTATCGCTTCCAGGGCTCGGTCGGCGGCGATCGCCAGGATCCGCACCGCCACCCGCGCCTTGCTGATGGAGGAGGGCAGGAGCGGTTCGCCGGGCCGCACCACCAGCACGTCACCGCTTTTCAGCAACACTTCGTGGCCGCCGGGCAGCAACTTGTGGGAGACGCCCAGGAAGCCTTCTTCGACGGCGATGGTGGTGGTGGCATCGCGTTCCACGTTCACCACGAAGGCCGTGCCCCGCACGGCGATCAGCGCCGTGGCCGAGTTCACCCGGTAGGGATTGGGACGGCCACCGAGTTTCTCGATCCGCACCCGGATTTTTCCCAGGAAAATGTCGAGCAGGTCGCGCCAGTTGCCGCGGTTGGGGCGGAATACCACACGCGAGTCGGCAAAAACTTCAAATTTGCTGCCGTCCTCTAGTTCCAGCGCCGCGTAGCCGTCCGGCCCGGTCACGATGATTTCACCGGGCTGCACCACCTGGTTGGCGGTGAGGGCCCAAAGTTCCTGGCCGCGCTCCAGTGACACTCTTCCTGTGGCCAGCAGAATCCGGGCTGCGGCACCGTCGGCGGCCAGCGCCGGCAACGTGGCGAGAACCAGCGCCAGCGAGCAACCGCCCAGCAGCAGACGGCGTGCGAATTGCGACCGCCCAACCATACGACTAACCGCAGAATGTATCACACCAGCCAGCGAAATCTGCAACGAAAAACCCGCCCTGGTACTTCGCCTGTCATCTCGCCACCGGAACGCTCAGGGTATTGCTGACCCTCCCATCCACGCTGAGAAGGAGGGGGACGAGGCCCAAATTCCCGACCATTCCATCCGGAACTAGCAGGTTCACCTGGTACAGGCCAGTGAAGCCGGGCGCCAAACCGGCAAAGAGCACGGTAGCGGCACGCCCTCCCATGATGGCGGTCACACTGGCCAGCGCCACGGCCGGTGGATTGGCGGGAGAGGCAGCACCGCTGGCCACCGCCGGATTCGTAAGACCCAGCCCGGTGGCGAAGACCACCAGGACCTGGCCGGGGACCGCCGGATTGGTCGAACTCGGCGGCGCCCCGGTGCTGCCGTACACCACGCTGAAGATGCCGGGGGCGGCCGGCTGCAGCGGCACGTAGCTGGCGGCTGAGCCCTCGGGCGTAGTGACCGCCACCGAGGCCAGGGAGCCGGAAACCTCAAACGGGAACTGGAAGTTGATCTGGCTGGGAGAAGCAAAGAACAGGGGCGCCACCACGCCGTTGACCGTGACGGTGGTCCCACCCAGGGTGGTGGGTAGGGGCCGCCCGGAGGCGGTGAACTCTCCCGTGGCCAGCCGTGTCCCAAACAGCGAGGCGATGGAGCCCGGGGCAAGCGCCGGCTGGAAACTGGCGGCGTTCACCACGCCGCGCGCCAGGATACTGGGCCCACTCTGCGGCGGCCGCAAATTGATCTGATAGGCACCGCGGCCGTAGGTGGCGGCCGTCAGCGTCCCGGAAGGGGCGTCCAGCGCCAACGCTGTTACCATGGCGTTGGGCAGGCCGATGTTGAACGAGGCCCAGGAGGTCCCATCCTCGCTGCGAAAGACCCCCACGTCGGTGGCCACATAGAGCGGGCCGCGAGGATCCACGGCAATCGCATTGGCGGGGGCGTCCGGGAGGTTGCCGCTGATGTCGTTCCAGTTGCCGCCGCCGTCCAGGGTCTTGAAGACATGCCCGCTGCCGAAGCCGGAAACTGTCAGGTAGGCGACCGCCGGATCGCGCGGATCAGCGACGATGGAGGTGATCCAGCGGTCGGGAACGCCTCTGCCGTTGCGCCAGAATCCCAGCCCGATCGAGGCATAGACCTGGCCGTCGCTGCTGCCCGTGTAGATCGTGGAATTGAGGGCAATAGTCAAGGCGCTGAGCACGCCCCCCTTGGTCAGGTCGCTGCTGGCCACAGTCCAGGTGGCTCCGGTGTCGGCCGACCCCCACAGGCGATGCGTGCCGAAAAAGATCACCGAGGAGTTGCGCGGCGAAGCGGCCAGCGGGGGATAGAAGGCCACCCGGTCGCTGGGATCAATTCCCGCGCCGATGTTCAGGAAGCTGGTGCCGTTGTCGGTGGAGCGCGCCGGCCGGATCAAGGGCTTGGCGGCGAGAATGACGTTGGGGTTCAGCGCATCGTACAGCACCACGCCGGCATCGCCCCGGAACAGTTGCTCCCAGACACCGTTGCTGGTGGAGCGGATCAGGCCCTGGTCCTGGGTGCCGCCGAGGACCACCAGCGGGTTCTGGGGATGGACGGCCACGCCGTTGAACTGCGTGATGGCGAGGCCGTTGTTGAGGTTCGTCCAGGTGGCGCCACCGTCGGCAGTCTTGTACACGCCCCCGTCATTGCCGATGTAGACGGTGTCCGGACTGCCCGGTTTGAAGGCGATGGAGAACTGGTCCTCGTGGATGACCCGGCGGTTGCCGGCCAGGCTGAGCACGTTCCAGGTATCGCCGCCGTCGGTGCTCTTCCACAGCTCCACGCCGCCGAGGTAGACGACCCGGGAATCGCGCGGATCAACGGCCACAAAGTTGTCAAAATATCCCTGGCCACGGCCGTCGGAATCGAACAGGGAGGCGGGGGCACGCAGCAGCACCCAGGAACTGCCAGCGTCCAGGCTTCGATAGACGCCGTACAGTTGCTGGTTGCTGGCCCGGACCAGCACGGCGTAGAGGGTGTTCGGGCTGCTGGGGGCGAGCGCCAGGCTGATGCGGCCGAGTTCGGCGCCGAAGGGGAGCCCAGGGACGCGGCCCCAGTTATTGCCGCCGTCGGAGGAGCGGTAGACGCCGTTCTCGGCGCCCGCCGAGTTGCGTCCCAGCGCGACGTACAGGCGGGCGGGGTTCAGAGGATCAAGGGCCGCGTCGCTGGCCACGCCGGCCACCACCCGGTACCAGCTCTCGCCGCCGTCGCTGGACCGCCAGAGCCCGGAATTGCGCGCCGCGAAGATCACACGCGGGTCGGTGGGGTGCAGCAGCAGGCGCGGGGTGGTACCGCCGGTGAACTGCGGTTTGTCGCGCTCCGTATCCCATCCGCTGGAATTGAGCCAGGTGATGCCGCCATCGTGCGAGCGGAGGATGCCTGCGCCGTAAGTGCCCGCGCCGTGGTCGCCCGTGCCGTAGTAGAGCACGCCGGTCCGCTCGTCCAGTACCAGCGAACCGCTGGCCAGGCTCAGCAGGTTGTCGCCCAGGGAGCGCCAGTTGGCGCCGCCGTCGCTGGACCGCCACACTCCGCCGCCGGCTGCCGCGATATAGACGACGTCGGGGTTGCGCGATTCAATCACGATAGCGGTGACCCGGCCGCTGGCCCTTCCCTCCGGCGAGTTCACCACCGTGGGACCCAGCGATGCCCAGGTAGCACCGGCCTCGGAAGCGTCCGGGAGGGCCTGCAACTGGTACCGCGCTTCCAGGGCCCGGCGCTGCAGCATTGCCTTGCCCCAGGCATCTTCCGGGATCGTTCCCGAAGGATAGGCGCGCTGCCGATAAAACCAGGCATCGGCAGCACCGCGGTGGCCAGCTTTGCCCTTTGGGAAGAAGCGCGCTGCGCCGGGCCGGATTGGCGCCGTCTGAAGGAATAGATCGGCCCAGATCAGGCCCATCGCCAGGAAGGCGAGAGCCAGAAGGGCGGCCACCGCCGCGCCACTCGGCTTTCTGTCAGCTTTCAACACAGTACATTCGC
>CAYVGN010000347.1:0-3835 GCA_964451215.1 uncultured Acidobacteriota bacterium | reverse complement strand
GCCCAGCCCCGCTGTGACAAAGACCATGTCGGCGCCTTCCAGCGCTTCGATCAGCTTGTCGGTGTCCTCCAGCGCCGCCTTGCGTCCGATGTCGGGGTTGGAGCCGGCGCCCAGGCCCTTGGTGAGCTTGGAGCCGATCTGAAGTTTCACCGGGGCTTCGGAGAGCTTCAGCGCCTGGACGTCGGCGTTGGCCACCAGGAACTCGACGCCCTCCATGCCGACCGAGATCATGCGGTTGACGGCGTTGCCGCCGCCGCCCCCGACCCCGATCACCTTGATCCGCGCCCCGGTGCGCGGCTCGTCGCCAAAGCTGAACTTGATGGTCTCTTCCATATCCAAGCCGGGCATCGCCAGGCAAATGCTCGCAAATTCAGTCATTGACACTACTCATTGACGATTGGCTTTCAATCGTCAATGAATCAATCGTCAATGAACCAATCTGTTAACCCTCCGCCTCTCGGCTCTTACCTGCCGCCGGAGAAGAAGGCGCGCAGTCGCGGCCCCAGCCCGGTGGGCCGTGCGGCGCGCTGCTGCCGCAGCCGCTGGGCAAAAAACAGCAGGCCAACCAGCGCGGCGTAGGCCGGCTCCTGCAGCCGGTCGGGGGCACCGTCCAACTTGGGGGGCAGCCCGATGCGGGCGGGGGCGTTCAGCACCTCCTCGGCCACATCGCACAGGCCGCCCAGCCGCGCGCCACCCCCGGCCAGCACCATCCCGGCGCCCACCTGGCGGTCCAGCCCGGCGCGGCGCAGTTCCTCCTGGATCAGGTAGAGCAACTCCTGGGCGCGCGGCTCCAGGATGTCGGCCAGGGCCCGCTGGGGAACCAGGCGCGAGGGCCGGTCGCCCACGCTGGGCACCTCGATTGAGGTGCTCTCGCCCACCAGCAGGTGGGTGGCTACCCCGAAGCTGCGCTTGATCTTCTCGGCCTCGGGAATGGGCGTTCGCAGGCCCACCGCGATGTCATTGGTGAAGTGGTCGCCGCCGATGGGGATGGTGAAGCAGTGGTGCAAGGCTCCCTGGCGAAAGGCCACCACGTCGGTGGAGCCGGAGCCGATGTCGGCCAGCACCACCCCCAGTTCCCGCTCGTCGCTGTTCACCACCGCCTCGGCGGCGGCCAGCGGCTCCAGTACCGTTTGCTCCACCACCAGCCCGGCGCGGTTGGCGGCGGTCACCAGGTTGGTAAGGGCCGAGGCGGCGGCGGTCACGATGTGCACCGAGACCTCCAGCCGTCCCCCCACCATCCCTACCGGGTCCCGGATGCCGTCCTGCGAATCGAGCAGGAACTCCTGCGGGATGACATGAATGGCTGCGTAGTCGGAGGGCACCGGGACCGTCCCGGCCACCTCCAGGGCCTTCCGCACGTCCTCGCGCTGGATTTCGCGGTGGCGGGAGGAAAGGGTGATGCCGCCCCGGCTGTTGACCCCCTTCAGTTGCGATGCTCCCAGCCCCACCACCGCGCTTTCGATTGGCGCTCCCACGGCCTGCTCGGCCTCTTCTACGGCCTTGCGGATGGAGGCCACGACCGCGTCCAGGTTGACGATCAAGCCCTTGCGCCAACCCTTGGACTCCGCGGCGCCCAGCGTCAGGCAGCGGAGCCTCCCACTTTCGGTGACTTCGGCCACCAGGGCGCAGGTCTTGGAACTGCCTGCGTCCAGTGCCACCAGAAACTTCTCTTTCCCTTTCAAAGCTCCCCTTATGTGTTCTCCTGAGCTGCTTTCGCAATGTAACAGATGCGCGCGCAGCGATCAATGCAGGCGGCATAGGAACGAGGCCGGGTGACAAGTAACAAGGGTGATAAGCGGCTTATGCCTGCGCCCGCCACCCGCTGCCTTCGTGCCCAGCGCACTCCAAAGCGCCCCCGGAGTCCAACGGCCCGCCTCTGACGGGCTTTACGGCGCTGTCCGTCTCGTGTTAGGAATTGGCTCTATGAAAGGCAACCCTGAAGTTATCGCCGTGTTGAATCGCTTGCTGGCGGATGAGTTCTGCGCCATCCACACCTACGTGCTCCATTCCGAGATGTGCGAGAACTGGGGCTACCACCGGCTGGCCACCCTGATTCGCAAGGCGGCTTTGGACGAGATGAAGCACGCCGAGCAGCACATCGAGCGCATCCTGTTTCTGGAAGGCACACCCGACGTGTACTCATTGGAGCGGAAGCCGGTGGGCGCCACCGTGCCCGAGTTGCTGGAAACGCAGTGGCGGATGGAGCAGGCAGCCATTGCCGCCTATAACGAGGCGATTGTGGTTGCCGATAAGGCCGCCGACGCCGGCTCGCGCGAACTGTTCGAGCACATCCTCACGGACGAAGAAAGGCACGAACTCTTTCTGAGATCCCAACTCGAGATCATCCAAACGGCAGGCCTGGGCAACTACCTGTCCGAGCAGCTCAAGGAATAGGCGGCTGCTGACGAAGGCAGTGGGATAGGCATTGTTGCCTGTCCACCCGGCGAGCCGTAGCAAAGAAATCAGAAGCCAACTGGCCTGGAGTTGCCGCACTGGCAAGAGGGCGTCTTTCAGCAGGCTGGCAGTCTAAACGGCGCGGCGGCGTGACCGCGGGCGCGTCAGCGGTTGGGAAGCAGGGGCAGACCCCTGCACCTGAGGAGGCGCTGGTCCGCCGTCACCAGCTTCAGTTCGTAGACCAGGGCCGTGGCCACCAGAATGCGGTCGGCGGGATCGCGATGCGGCAGGTTGAGTTTGCCCATCTGAAGGGCAACTTCGTGGGTAAGGGCCGCCTCCCGGAAGGCAACCCTCTCCAGATTCTGCCGAATCCACGATGCCGGGTCCGGCGCAAGTTCAAGGCGCCGCTTTTCCGCCAGAACCATGGCCTCCCAGGTACTGATCGGGGACAGCCACAACTCGTTTTCCCGGTTCCTCAGTTCTGCCGTGATCTGTTTTCCCAGCCGGGCTGGTTCCAGCGTGCTCCAGAGCCAGATATGCGTGTCGAGCAGGAGTCTCAACGAAGGGCCTCCCACTCGTCTTCATCCGTGGCGGGACCGACGATATCGCCGATGATTCGTCCGGTTCCTTGCATGCACCCTAGCCAATCCTGAGTCGGTTCCGGCGGAGGAGGCGGGACCACCTGGGCGATGGGTTCGCCCCGGCGAGTGATCAGGATGGGCCGACCGGTGCGCTTTACCTTTTGCAGGAGTTGCAGGCAGGTGGCCTTGAACTTTGAAACACTGAGAGTTTCCACGCCAGTGAGCTTACCATGGTCACCGACCATGGTCAAATGGCGCAGCCGCGAGCCCGCCGCGGCCGGCGAGCGGGTTGTATGCCACGTCGTTTGTCGCTTGCCCCGCTGGTCGCCGCGGCGGCGAGCGGCTCTGTGACGCGGTCCGCCGTGCAGGCCCCGGTTGACTCTGCCGCCCGTGGAATATTATCCTCATGGCCAGTAGCGGTTGCATCCGACCGAGGCGGCACATGGCCCGTACAATCGTGGTCGTCCTCCTGGCATCGGCCCTGATTCCCGTCCAGGCAGCAGCCCAGCGGCTCGGGGCTTTCCGTCATGGCACAGCCGGCATGATAGCAGGTGGGCGTGGCTTCCACCGCGGCTTTGGCTTGGCTCCTGCTACCGGCTTTGGCCGCATTGGCTACCCGGGACTTCGTTTCGCTCCCATTAGGCCGGGGATTGGTTTCCCGCTCTACCGCCGGCCAGTCATTGCGCGGCCATTCATTGGCCCCATTCGTCCGGGCGCCATGGTTTTCGGCCCTTCGACTGGCTTCGGATATTTCCTCGGCCGTGGCCCCATAGGGTTCTGGGGATTTGGCGGGCTAGGGATGTGGGGCGTGCCGATGTGGGGCGTGCCGCTGGCAGTGGGCGGGTTCGCCTCCCTGGTTC
>CAYVGN010000346.1:0-3866 GCA_964451215.1 uncultured Acidobacteriota bacterium | reverse complement strand
GCAGTAGAAGCGCGCGGTCAGCTCGCCGCGCTCGGCCAGGAGCTGGTAGGTGCGCAGGTCGTCGGCGTCTGCCATGTCCTGGATGCTGGTGACGCCGAGGCGGCGGGCTTCAGCCAGCGCGGCCCGCGCAGCCCGCAGCCGCTGCTCCTCGCCCGGGGGCGGAATGACGCGCTGCACCAGGTCCATCGCTGCGTCTTTCAGCATGCCGGTGGGCTCGCCAGTCCGCGGGTCGCGCACGATGGCGCCGCCCGGCGGGTCCTTGGTCTGGCGCGTGATGCCCGCCAGTGTCAGCGCCAGCGAGTTGGCCAGGGCCATGTGCCCGTCGTAGCGGCTGACCAGGATCGGGGTCGCAGCGGTGAAGCCGTCCACCAGCTCCTTGCGCGGCAGCTCGGCGGGCGTCCAGGCCTCGTGGTCCCAGTCGCCGCCGGTGACCCATTCGCCCTTGGGCAGGCGGGCCACGTGCCGGCGCAGGATTTCCGCGAACTCGCCCTGCGACTTGGCGGGGCGCAAGTCCACGCCCAGTAAGTGGAAGCCGCCGCTGAGGAAGTGGGTGTGGCCGTCAATGAAGCCGGGCAGGGCAAAGCGGCCGCCCAGATCCATCACCTGGGTTCGCGGGCCGATCCAGGCCTTCACCTCGGCCTCCGTCCCGACGACCACGATGCGCTCGCCCAGGATCGCCACCGCCTCGGCCCGCGGCCGCGCCTTGTCCACGGTCCAGAACTTTCCGTTGGTCAACACCAGGTCCGCCTGGGCGCCAGCCGAAGCGTTGACAGCCATAAGGCAGAAAGTTGCGAGAAGCATTGCGACGCTTGTCATGTACCGAGTCCCAGGTCCCAAGTCTCAAGTCCCAAAGTCAGGCGGCCGCATCGCAGTCGGCGCCGGGGACCTGGGAGCCGGGACTTGAGACAGCCGGCGTCTTTGCCGGTTTTTCCCACCTGTCCACGACGGCCGCCGCCAGGCAGTTGGCGGTGAGGTTCATGGCGGTGCGGGCCATGTCGGGTATCTGGTCCACAGCCAGAAGCACCGCGATGCCGTCCAGAGGGACGCCCAGTGGCGCGACGGTGGTCGTAAGGACCAGGAGTGTACCACGGGGGATGGTGGGGATGCCTTTGGCGGTGATGTGAATGAGCAGAACAAGCACCAGCAACATACCCCAGCCGATGGGCACGCCGTAGGCCTGGGCCAGAAAGAGCGCGGAAAAGGCCAAGTGGAGGTGAGAGCCGTCCAGGTTGAAGGTGAGGCCCACCGGCAGTACGAAGGCGACCGTCTCCCGCCGCACCCCATAGCCTTCCAGCGCCTCCAGCGCCTTAGGCAGCGCCGCGCCGCTGGAAGTAGTGGAGAGCGCGATCAGGAAGGCCTCGCGGATGGCGCGAAACAGCGGCCAGAACCGCAGGCCGGCCGCCCGCACCAGCAGCAGAAAGACGGCCAACAGCAGAATGGCCTGCGCCGCCACCACGCCGCCGATGAAGACTGCGAACGAGCGCAGCACGCCGATCCCCTGCGTGCCCACGATGGCGGCCAGCGCTCCGAACACCCCCAGCGGCGCAAAGTACATGACGTAGTCAGTGAAGCGGAACATGACGGCCGCCAGGCTTTCCAGCAGCGCCTGGATCGGCCGGCCGCGCTCGCCGACGGCCAGCAACGCCAGGCCGAACAACACCGAGAAGACAACGATCTGCAGGATGTCGTCGCGAGCCATGGCGTCCACGATGCTGGTGGGAACCAGGCGGAGGAGGAAGGATCCGGCCGCCGCCGAGGCCTCGGGGCGTGCCAGGAACTGCTCCGGCGCTGGGCCCGCGGCGGAGAGGTTGGCCCCGGCCCCGGGCCGCAACAGCAGCGCGACCGCCAGCCCCACCACAATGGCCAGCGTCGAGGCGATGAGGAATACCGCCAACGTCTTCAGGCCCAGCCGCCCCACCTTGCGGAAATCGCCAGAGCGCGCGATGCCGACGGCCAGCATGGAAAAGACCAGCGGCGCGACGATCATCAGCACCAGGCGGATGAAGATGTCGCCCAGCAGCTTGACGGCGCGGGCCGGGCCGGGCGCCAGCCAGCCGAACAGGACCGCGACCGCCAGCGCCACCAGGATCTGGGTGGTGAGACCGGGACGGGGAAGCCTCATGCCGAGTCCAAAGTCCAAGGTTCAAAGTCCAAAGTGGTAACCGGAGTCCCTGACCTTGGACTTTAGACTTTGGACTTTGGACTGCGAATCATCGTTGGCCCCACTTCAGCTTGCTGCGCAGCATCTCGAAGTAGCTCTTCCCCGGCGGCCGGATCAGGCGCACGGTACGGGGCGAGGGCCGGCAAACCACGCGGTCTCCGTGATGTAGGGCCAGGCCCACCTGCCCGTCCACGGTCAGGAACACGGTCTCTTCCTGGGACTTGACCACCACCTCGATAGTGGAATTGCCGGGCACCACCAAGGGCCGGTTGGTGAGGGTGTGGGAGGCGATGGGTGTGACCAGGACCGCGTCCACGGCCGGCGCCACGATGGGGCCTCCGGCCGCCAGCGAGTAGGCGGTGGAGCCGGTGGGGGTGGCGATGATCAGCCCGTCGGCCTTGTAGCTGGAGACGAACTCGCCGTCCAGGTAGGCGTCGAAATCCAGGATGCGGGCGATGGAGGCCTTGTTCAGCACCGCATCGTTCAGGGCATGGTAGGTGGCTACCACCTCGGCTTCACCCAGCCCGATCTCCCGCTTGACCTCCACCATCAGCCGCCGCCGGCAGTCCACTTCGTGGTGGCCGCCCAGCACCTGCTCCAGCGCTGCGTACAGCTCCGGCAGCGTGACGGCGGTGAGGAAGCCGAGGCCGCCGAGGTTGACGGCCAGGATGGGCAGGGGGCGGTCGCCCACGGCGCGGGCCGCCGCCAGCAGCGTGCCGTCCCCACCCAACACCACCAGCAGGTCCACCCGGCCCGCCAACTCGGTCCGCGGCACCCCCGGCTGCACGCCCTCCAGCGACATCGCCGTCTCGCGGTCCAGCAGCACCGTGATCCCGCGCTGCTCGAGCCACTGCTTCAAAGCCGGCACCACCTCGGCCAGCTCCGTCTTCTTCGGCTTGGAAATAATCCCGACCGTCATGGCCCAAGAAGAACCACCAAGCCGCAAAGAACACAAAGATCACAAGGTGCCTGGTGCACCTTGTGTCGTTAGTGTCCTTGTGGTTTGTTTCTCAACCAGAGCAAGAATTCCTGGTTCCCTTCGCTTCCGAGGATGGGGCTGGGGATCTGGCCGGCGGGCGCCAGTCCCACCGTGGCCGCGGCGGTCCGCACCTTCTCTACCGCCGCCGCCTGCAAGCCCGGGTCGCGGACGATCCCGCCTTTGCCCACCTGGCCGCGGCCCAGCTCGAACTGCGGCTTGACCAGGACCACCGCCTGGGCGTCCGGTTTCATCAGGGCGGGCAGGCGGGGCAGGATAAGCGTAGCAGAAATGAAGGAAACATCCACGGAAACAAAGTCCACGGGCTCGCCGATGTGGCTGGGCGCGAGGTGGCGGGCATTCAGCCGTTCGCGCAGGACCACGCGGGGGTCGTTGCGGATTCGCCACTCCATTTGCCCGGCGCCCACGTCCACCGCATAAACGCGCGCCGCCCCCTGCTGCAGTAGGCAGTCGGTAAAGCCGCCGGTGGAGGCCCCGATGTCCAGGCAACTCCTGCCCGCTACCTCGATGCCGAACCGCCGCAGGGCCGCCTCCAGCTTCAATCCCGCCCGGCTCACGTAGCGGGGTGGCTCGCCCAGCAGGCGCAGCGCAGCGTCGGCCGGCACCGGCGCGCCCGGCTTTTCCACCTTCTGCTCGTTGACCAGCACTTGGCCGGCCAGGATCAGCGCCTGGGCCTTCTGGCGCGATTCGGCCAGCCCCCTCTCCACC
>CAYVGN010000345.1:0-3876 GCA_964451215.1 uncultured Acidobacteriota bacterium | reverse complement strand
CGTCCTTGTGGGGGAAGACGTGGATCTTGGCCTTCGACAGCCGGCAGCCGTCGATGATGCTGGCGTGGTTGAGTTCGTCGGAGATGATGTGGTCCTCAGGGCCGAGAACGGCGGCCACGGTGCCGGCGTTGGCGGCGAAGCCGGACTGGAACACCACGCAGGCCTCGGTGTTCTTGAAGCGCGCGATCTTCTCCTCCAGCTCCAGGTGCACGCGCATCGTTCCGGCGATGGTGCGCACCGCGCCCGAGCCCACGCCCAGTGAGCGCGTCGCTTCCACCGCCGCCTGGCGCAGCCGCGGGTGCGTGTTCAGCCCCAGGTAGTTGTTCGACGACAGGTTGATTACCTTCTGGCCGTCGAACACCGCCAGCGGCAACTGCTCGCCTTCCAGCACGCGCAGCCTCTGGTAAAGTCCCTGTTCGCGCAGCTTCTCCAGCTCTTCAGAGAGATATTGAAGCGGGTTCATAATGAGTGACGAGTGATGAGAGAAGAGTTAAGAATGAAGAATGCAAAGTGAAGAAGGAACATTTGATCGAGAACGGGCGTGTTTTCACTCTTCACTGGCAGCTAGTGCCGTTCCAACTTATTGGCGCTAAGCGATCTGAGCCATATGGTGAGCCTTTGCCGGAGATAACCCTTACTTCTGCCCGTTTTCAGCCACCGTTCTCTTCGGAAGGCGTCCTGTTGGCTCAGACAGGCTTCATAGTAAACCAGGCGCAGGGGCGCACACCCTGGCGTAGGACGAACCCGCCCTTCTGCGTGGTCTGGAACCCTGGTTCTCAGGTCCGAGGTCGCTCCCGTATACCACTGGCCGTCCAAAGTGCTCTGTAAGACGCAGGTGCAATACATAGGCGGCTAAAGTTGGAACGGCACTAGCACCGGACGCCGGAGGCCCTTTCCTGGGGCGCGGCCTGGTTCTGGCCGACCCCGGCGGGAAACATGATGATTTTCGAGGCCTGGCCGGCCATGAGCATTTCGAAGCCGCGCCGGTAGTCGGCCAGCGAGATGCGGCCGGAGATGGCCGGGGAGATGTCCAGCCTCCCGCTCAGCAGCAGGGCCTGCATCTGATACCAGGTCTGGAACATGCGGCGCCCATTGATCCCCTGCACCACCGCGCCCTTGAAGATGACGTCGGTGGCGAGGTCCAGCTCGACGGGGCGCGCGGGAATGCCCAGCAGCGAGATGCGGCCGCCGCGGCGCAGCATGCGCAGGCCCTGGTGGATGGCCTCGGGATGCCCGGACATTTCCAGTACCACATCCACGCCCAGCCCCTCGGTGGCCTCCAGCACCCGGGCCACCGGGTCTACTTCGCGGGAGTTCAGCAGCAGGTCGGCGCCCATCTGAGCGGCCAGCTTCAGCCGGTACTCTCTCACTTCGATGGCGAAGATTCGGGAGGCGCCGCAGGCGCGGGCCACCGCGACGGCAAACAGCCCGATCGGCCCGCAACCCAGCACGGCCACCGTCTGCGCAGCGATTTCCCCGGCCAGCGCCGTGTGCACCGCGTTCCCCAGCGGGTCCAGCACCGAGGCGTGCTCCACCGGGATGCGCGCATCAATCTTCCAGATGTTCGCTTCCGGGATCTTGACGTATTCGGCGAAGCAGCCGTCGGCGTCCACCCCGATGATCTTGACGTCCTTGCAGATGTGCGCCTGCCCGGTGCGGCACAGCGGGCAGCGCCCGCAGGCCACGTGCATCTCCGCCGACACGAAGTCGCCTTCCCGTACCGACTGGACCTCGGCCCCCACGCGCTCTACCGCCCCGCAGAACTCGTGGCCGAAGATCAGCGGCGGGTGAATGCGCTGCTGCGCCCATTCGTCCCAGTTGTAGATGTGCAGGTCGGTGCCGCAGATGGCCGCCGCCCGAACCTTCACCAGCACCTCGCGTGCGCCGATCTCCGGAACACGCACCTGGCGAAGCTCAGCCCCGCGGCCCGGTTGCGCCTTCACGAGCGCCAGCATCGTATCTGGCATAGAGCCGCCGAATTGTAGCATGCGGGTCGGGGCGGCACCTAGAAACAGGGCGCTACGGGATTTTGGAACCGGGCTGCCCGATTTCTACGTTTTCCTGTACTTTGGCGGTGGGGCAAATCACCTGGCCCCGTCTTTTCAAAAGATTAGAGCACCCTGCCGAATGGTAGGCCGCTTGCTCGCTCCCAAGTGGCGAGGATTAGCTTTCAGGCCCCCCGCTTGGTGGGTCCCCCGTTGGGTGGGAACTGGTAATGGGCTCCGTTGGAGGCTCCAGCCGGCGGAGGAGCTGGTGAGGCAGAACCGGGCCCCGGATGGTTTCCGGGGCTTTTTTATTGGCCCCTGGAACGTGAGCATCCCTCCTCTGGGGACCTGAAACTGGCTCGGTGGCCTGCCTGGGCCGTCTTACCTGCGGCCCATGGCCCGCTCGATGTCGGCCGCTTCGCGCGGCAATGACTCGGTCAGCAGGCGGGCGCCGCTCTCGGTGACCAATACCATGTCTTCGATCCGCACGCCCAGGCCCTCTTCCGGTATGTAGATCCCCGGCTCGACGGTGATCACCATGCCGGGCTCCAGCGGGCGCGTCACCGGGCCGGCGTCGTGCACACTCAGTCCCACGTGGTGACTGAGCCCATGGATGAAGTACTTCCCCAGAGGTTCTCCCAGGCGGTCCTTGCCCTGGGCGTTCAGGTAGTCAACCACGATCTTGTGGATGCTGTTTGGGCCAGCGCGGGCGACGGTCACGCCGGGCCTGATGGCGGCGATGGCCGCTTTCTGCGCCCCCAGCACGATCTCGTAGATCTGGCGTTGGCGCGGCGTGAACCTCCCGGAGACGGGCAGGGTGCGGGTGATGTCGGCCGCGTAGAAGCTATATTCTCCGGCGACGTCCAGCACCAGCACGTCTCCCGCCTCCATGCGGCGCGTGTTGGCGCTGTAGTGCAGCACCGTGGAATTGAAGCCGGAGCCGACGACGGGGGCATAGGCAGGGCGCTCGCAGCCCTCGCGCTCGAACACGTATTTCATCAGCGCCGCCACTTGGTATTCGTAGAGGCCGGGCCGCACCGCCTTCATCGCCTCCCGGTGCGCGGCCATCGAGGCCCGGACAGCCTTTTCGATCAGCGCCAGTTCGGTCTCCGATTTCACCTGGCGCAGGCGCGCCATGGCCTCGGCGGCGTTGCGGAGGGCGGCAGCCGGCGCCAGCTTCCTCAGGCGGTTGACGCGATCGCGCTCGAAACTGCAGGCCTCCGGGTCGCGGGGTGGAGGCAGGATGGTGTAGAGCACGCCGTAGGCCGGAAGCAGGCGCGCCAATTCGCCCGCGAAGGCCTCGGTGGCCATCACCGTTTCGAAGCCGGTGCGGCCCCGCACGTCGGGGTCTTCCGGCGCCAGCCGCGGCCCGGTCCACCTCTCCCGGAAGCGGTTGCGGGGGGGCAAGAACAGGATCTGGCGCGGGAAGTCCGCCGTCGGAAACTGCGCGGCGGCCGCCTCCGCCGGCCGAGGCGCCAGCAGCAGGATGGCTCCCGGCTCGTTGTGCCCGGTCAGGTAGTAGAACTGCTCATTCTGCCGGAACCCGTGCAGGGCCTCTCCTCCCGCCGGCTCCTCGGAGCCGAAGACGACGGTGATTCCGTCCTTCAATTCTGTCAGCAGAGCGGCCCGGCGCCCGCCGTAGCTTCCCTGCGGCTCCTTCTCCCACGCCACCGCCGGCTGGACTGCCAGCGCCAAGATGAACAAGAGCGAAATCCGCAACATAGCGCAATGGTCACACCCTGGTCGGATTTATGACTCCCGCACAGGTTAACCCTTCCCTGGCCTCGATTCCAGGCGAAGCTTCCCCTCGGGGGCAGATGACAGCCCTGCCTGCAACCCCGATCCGTCCGTAGAGCAATGCGGTGCGTCAGGCACCCGCGCAGAATCGGCC
>CAYVGN010000344.1:0-3883 GCA_964451215.1 uncultured Acidobacteriota bacterium | reverse complement strand
TGCCCCGGCACGGCTGAAGCCGTGCCCTGACCCAACGTGGGTGGTAACCTATTTCTGCAATCGTCATTAGAGCTCGACAGAAAGGGCGGGGCCGGTGCGCCGCAGGCGGGGGTCCGGCCACCGGTCCGGGAGCAGGAACTGCTGGCGGCAGGTCAGCCGGTGAAGTAGTCCTTGACTTTTTCCAGGACGCTTTTCTCGGTGGGGCGGTTGTCTTCAGGGAAGGCCTCGGCCATTTGCTCCAGCAACTTGCGTTGTTCCTTGGTGAGGTGGGTGGGGGTGCGGACCTGCACCTTCACGTAGAGGTCGCCGCGGCCCCTGGCGTTGAGCGCGGGGACACCGCGGCCGCGGATGCGGAACACGGTGCCGGTCTGCGTACCCTCGGGAACCTTCAGCGTTTCCTCGCCGTCGAGAGTGGGGACCCGCAGCTCGGAGCCGAGCGCCGCCTGGCAGAAGGAAATGGGCACGGTGCAGACCAGGTCCTGGTCGTGGCGCTGGAAGAAGGGGTGATCCTGCACGCCCAGAACCACGTAGAGGTCGCCCGGGGGCGCACCGTTGCGGCCGGCCTCGCCCTCGCCGGCGATGCGCAGGCGGGTCCCGGCATCCACGCCCGGGGGAATGTGCACCTTCAGGGTCTTCTCCTGGCGCACGCGCCCTTCGCCGCGGCAGTTGGGGCAGCGCTCGCGAATCACCTGCCCGCTGCCGCGGCAGGCAGTGCAAGGGCGGATGAAGGAGAAGAAGCCCTGCTGGTAGCGAACCTGCCCGCGCCCGGCGCAGGTGGGGCAGGTGACGGCGGAGGTGCCGCTGCGGGCCCCGGTGCCGCCGCAGGACAGGCACGTCTCCAGCCGCGGCACCTTGATCTGTGCATCCATGCCGAAGACCGCCTCCTCAAAGGAGATCTCCAGGTCGTAGCGCAGGTCCGAACCGCGGTTGGAGCGGCGACTGCGGCTGCCCAGGCCGAAGAAGTCGCCGAAGAAGTCCTCCAGGCCGCCGAAGCTGGCGAACAGGTCCTCGAAGCCCTGGAAGGCGGAGGGATCGAAGCCGGCTGCGCCGACGCCGGCGTGCCCGTAGCGGTCGTAGGCGGCACGCTTGGCCTGGTCGCTGAGCACGCTGTACGCTTCGGCCGCCTCCTTGAACTTCTCCTCGGCCTCGTGGCGATTGTCCGGGTTGCGATCGGGGTGATGCTCCAGCGCCTTCTTGCGGTAGGCGCTCTTGATCTCCTGTTCGGTCGCGTTCGGGTGGAGCCCGAGGACCTGGTAGTAATCGCGTTTCCGGTTCTTCACGGGGATTCAGGACGCACTGCGACCTTCACCATCGCCGGCCGCAGCAGGCGGTTCTTGAACTTGTAGCCGCGCTGCCACTCCTCCAGGATGGTGTGGTCTTCGTGCTCCGTCGTTTCTACTGTCTCCACCGCCTGATGGAGGTGTGGATCGAACTTCTGCCCCACCGTTTCCAGTGGCTCCAGGCCACAGCGCTGCAAGGTTTCGTGTAACTGTCGGGCAATCAACTCCACGCCAGCGTGAAACTCTTCTCCGGCGTCAGTGCCAGCGGAGGCCAGGGCGCGCTCCAGCCCGTCCACGACGGGAAGCAGTTGGCGGATCACCTCCGCCGAGGCGTGCTGGCGGAACTCGAAGCGCTCGCGCTCGATGCGCTTGCGGAAGTTCTCGAACTCGGCGCGGAGGCGCAGGAACTGGTCCAGGAGGCCGGCCTTCTCGGCCGCCAGGCGGTCGCGCTCGGCGACGATTGCCTCCAGGGAAGGCGGTTCTGGGGCAGGCGCCTGGGTGGCCAGTTGCGCCTCAGGCGGTGTTTCCTCCGGCTTGTGCGGCTCGGTCGGTGTTTCCTCCGGCCTCTGCGGCTCGGTCGGTGTTTCCTCCGGCTTCTGCGGCTCGGTCTGCTTCAGGTCTTGCATCGCTTCGTTGAGATTGCTGAGGCCCGGCAGCCAAGGCCGATGCCGGGCGCTGCCGGGTTTAGCGCTGGGTTAGCTAAGCTTCGCCCAGCGCTTGGCCCACCAAGCGGGCCACCTGGGAGACGGCCGAGATGACCCGCTCGTATTGCATGCGCGGCGGGCCCAGGACAGCGACCCGGCCGGCCAGCCCCTGCGGGGTGTGGCAGAGTGCCCCAATCAGGGCGAAATGCCTGAGGGGCGGTTCGGTATCGAGCCCGATCACCACGCGGGCCGGCTGGTCTGCCGGGACGTCGTCGGCCTGCAGGTAGCGGAGCAGCAGGTGAACCAGCCGCTGCTTCTCCTCCAGGGCGCGCAGCAGGCCGCGCAGCGCCTGCGCGGTGTGCAGTTCGGGCCGGCCCATCAGGTTGGAGGCCCCCTCCAGGTAGATGGCGGTGTCGGCCGCCGCCTCCAGGATGCCCTGGCGCCACAGGGCGGCCAGGTGGCGCAGCAACTCGTCGTAGCGGGCCCGTTCCTGTTCCAGGCGCCGCTGAATCTCGCGCCGCGCTTCTTCCAGCCTCCACCCGGAGAAGTTCGCGTTCAGATAGTTGGCGATGCGGTTCAGCTCCTCCTGAGAGAAGGTCTCGTCCAAACGGATCACGCGGCTGCGCAGCGGGGCGCTGCGGGGCAACAGCAGCACCAACACCCGGCCCTCCGACAGGCTGACGAACTGGATGTTGCGCAGCACCAGGTCGGCGCTGGTGGCCGAGACCACCACACCCAGGTTGTGGGTGACGAGGGAGAGCACGTGCGAGGCCCGCTCCAGCAACGCCTGCGGCCCCTCGGCCGCTCCCTGCCACATCTGCTGCCGGATCAGTTCCTCATCGCTGGGGTTGAGGTGGTGTTGCGGGCGCGCCACCTCTTCCGCGTAGAAACGGTAAGCCTTTTCGGTGGGTACCCGTCCGGCAGAGGTGTGCGGCTGCTCCAGGTAGCCCTCCGCCTCCAGGTCGGCCATGACGTTGCGGATGGTGGCCGCGCTTAACACCTCCCGGCGCCTGCGAGAGATGGTTCGGGAGCCCACCGGTTCGCCGCTCGCGATGTAGGCGCGGACGGTGGCGACCAGAATCTCCCCGTTCCGTCCTTGAAGACTGAACTTTCGCATTTTCAATGACTTGCAGCCTTCGCTGCCTCTTATTCTACGTCCTGGCCTCCCCACTGTCAAGGCTAGCACTCTCGGAGCCAGAGTGCTAAACGCAACGTGCGCACTGCCCGGCGTGCGAACGGGGAAGCTGGCTCGACATAACCGTTGGTGCCTGCAAAGGCATAGGGCCGCCCGCAGGGAACATGCCCGCTTGCTATGCGGCGCTGTGGCCCGCTCGCGGCTGCCGCTCTGCCTGAAGGAATTCTACCCGTGTCGAACTATCTCAACAACACTACTCCACCGGTTTGCCTTCGCTTCTGCCTTCCGCTATACTCGCGGCCAAGGAGCGCATGATGGCCAGCAGCGTTAACAAAGTCATCCTTCTAGGCAACTTGGGCCGGGACGCCGAACTCAGCTACCTTCCTTCCGGGCAGGCCGTCTCCAAGTTCACGCTGGCTACCTCTCGCCGCTACAAGGACAAGAGCGGCGAGGTCCAGGACGAGACGGAGTGGCACAACATCGTGCTCTGGGGGAAATCGGCCGAGAACCTGACGCAGTACCTGACCAAGGGGCGGAAGGTGTACGTGGAGGGACGGATCCGGACGCGCACCTGGGAAGGGCGTGACGGCAACAAGCACTACGCCACCGACATCATCGCCGAGCAGGTGGTTTTCGCCAGCGCCCGGGGGGCCGAGGAAGGGGCGGCGGCGCGTCCCCAGCCGCCGGCTCGCCCCGCTGCCGCGCCGGCGCCGGCCGCGGCCCCGGACGAAGGGATTACCCCGGAAATCACCGACGACGACATTCCCTTCTAGTGCCGTGACCGCCCAGTTTCTTCCGTTGGGTACGGTTGTGAAGACTACGCG
>CAYVGN010000343.1:0-3894 GCA_964451215.1 uncultured Acidobacteriota bacterium | reverse complement strand
ACCAGATGCTGGGGGGCAAGTTCCGCGACCGCATCCGCCTCTACGCCGACACCGGCATGTCGGCAGACCCCAAGGTCTACGCGCAGCGCATGAAGGAGCGCATGGCAAGAGGCTTCACCTGGCTGAAGATGGACCTGGGCATCGGCCTGGTGGCCAAGACCCCCGGCGCCCTCACCCAGCCCCTGGGCCAGCAACCCCGCGACGTCAGCCTGGTGGAGCACATGTTCACCGGCATCGAGATCAGCGACAAGGGCATGGCCCTGATGGCTGACTACGTCGGCGCCATCCGCGAAGGGGTCGGCTACGAGGTACCGCTGGCCGCCGACCATTTCGGCCACATCGGCCTCAATAGCTGCATCCGGCTGGCCAAGGCCCTGGAGCGCTACAACATGGCCTGGCTGGAGGACATGATCCCCTGGCAGCACACCGACCTGCTCAAGAAGATCACCGACAGCGTGGATGTGCCCATCCTTACCGGCGAGGACATCTACCTGAAGGAGCCGTTCGCCGAGTTGGTGAACAAGAAGGCCGTGGACCTGATCCACCCGGACCTGGCCACCGCCGGCGGCATCCTGGAGACGAAGAAGATCGGCGACCTGGCCATGGAAGGGGGCGTGGGCATGGCCATGCACTTTGCCGGCACCCCGGTCTCCTGCCTGGCCAACGTACACTGCGCCGCCGCCACCGAAAACTTCCTCTGCCTGGAGAACCACTCCGTGGACGTTCCCTGGTGGGAAGACCTGGTGACCGGCATCGAAAAGCCGATTGTGGACAAGGGTTTCATCAAGGTGCCGGACACGCCGGGCTTGGGCGTGGACCTGAACCCGGAGGTGGTCAAGCAGCACCTGCTCGAGCCCGGTTACTTCGAGCCCACACCCGAGTGGGACAAGGAGCGCTCCTGGGACCGCCTGTGGTCCTAGCCCCGGAATATTCGCGAACGCTCAATTGGTTTTTCTGTAGCCTGCCGTGGCGGGTTTTCGGGCCGAGCAATCTCGGCAGCCCGCTTCCAGCGGGCTTCCGTGGGTTGGCTTCAGCCGGCGCGGGACACGGGCTAAAGTCAATTGGGGCAGTCCTGCAGGAAGCACCTCCCGTTAACCGACGGGCCTGAAATTGCTGGCTTGCCGTTGCCTTCCTGTCTTATGGTCTAAGCATCAATGAAAGTAGTCGAGACCGGCAAACGTGTGGCCGTGGTGGGCATGGTTGTAAGCGGCCTGTTGGCTGCGGTCAAGATCGTCGTAGGCGTGGTCGGACAGTCCACGGCCGTGTTGGCGGACGGGCTGGAATCGGCAGGCGATGTCGCCGCATCTGGAGTTGTCCTGTTTGGGTTCCTCGTCGCAGCGCGCCCAGCGGACGAAGACCATCCCTATGGCCATGGACGATACGAGACCCTGACCGGGCTGGCGGTTGGCCTGATCCTGGTACTGGGCGGCATCGGCATCTGCATCCATTCTCTTCAGGGGGTCGCTGTGGTTCACGAGCCGCCGGCAGCCTACGGCGTTTGGCCTTTGCTCGGGTCCATTGCGGCCAAAGCTGGCCTTGCAGTCCTGAAGTTTCATTATGGCCGAGGCATCGGCAGCTCCGCTCTCATCGCCGACGCGTGGAACGACACTGTGGATATGCTGTCCGGGGTTGCGGCCCTGACCGCTCTGGGCCTGACGCTGCATGATCCCCAACGCTTCCTCGCCGCCGACCACTACGGCGGAGCGGCGGTCGGACTTATCGTCATCTTCACAGGCCTGCGGGTGGCGAAGGATACGGCCACCCAGCTGACCGACGTCATGCCCGCGCCCGAGCTCATATCTGAAATCCGCACCTGTGCCCAGGCGGTGCCCGGAGTTATCGGGATTGAAAAGTGCTACGCCAGGAACACCGGCCTGCAGTACCACGTCGATCTACACGTCGAAGTCGATCCGGAGTTGACCGTCCGCGACTCCCACGAGATAGCCACCCGGGTCCGCTTCCATCTTCGCGAGCGGTTGCCCTGGATCGCTGATGTGCTGGTGCACGTCGAACCGGCGCCGTCGGTGCCCCCGCCCTCCGGCAGGGTGACTGCACAGAAATAAACTTCTCACCCCGTTTGCGCCAGCGCTTTCAGCTTGCCACGGCGATGACCGAACAGGACCAGTCGCCCGATTTCAGCTCCAGCAAGGCGTGGCAGAAGACGCCTGACGCAAGGTGCATCTTGGCGGTGCTGCACAACCTTGACGGGGTGAAGGGCGTTTTCCGAGATGGGCCCGTTCGGCGAGAAGCCGGCATCTATCTGGGAGCACAAGACCATGTACTTTGCGACCGACCAGCGGCGGCAGACAAGATCGCCGCCGTTTGGTCGGTAGCCTTGAACGGCAGATCACTCCTCGTTGACTTCATCTCTGCCCCACAGATGGTGCATTTCATCGCGGTGCTCTCCTGGTCTTCAAGTCGTCCTCCCAATCGCCCTTGCTTGGGCGGTAGGCGGTCACAACCCGCACATTACTTCCTTCCAGGTCTACAGCAAACAGGATGTGGAACGCTCCGCCACCCGCTTTTCCCAGTAACAGATAGCTGGGAAGGTAGTTGTCCGCAGGGTACGCTTCGATTATCTCGTAACTCTCGACAGCATCGAAAGCGGCCTCACGTGGAATGAACCGTCCTTTGAGGCGCATATTCACGTGGTACGTCCACAGGACTTAGAGACGGCGAGTGCTAACGAGAATTCCTTCCGTTGGGACCTACCCTGACGTGCCGGGGCTTTGGCAGCCCGCTCCCTTTGGTCTTTGAGCCTTTGTGATTTACTTGCGCTAAGCTGGGAGCATGGATCCGGCTCTGCGGGCGGAAGTACGCTTCCTGACCACGCGCCTGGGCGCGATCATTCGCGAGCAATGCGGTGAACAGGTTTTCGAGGCGATTGAAAACCTGCGCAAACTGTCCAAGCAGATCCGCGAGCATCCGCGCGGTGAATTGCTGGCGGCCAACGAGGAGCAGGTGAAGGCCCTGGGCTTGGGCCAAGCGGCGGCGGTGGCGCACGCCTTCAGCCTGTTCTTCCACCTGGTCAACCTCTGCGAGGAGCGGCAGCGGATCCGGCGGCTGCGCAGCTACGAGCAGCAGGAAATGGGCGCGCCGATGTCCTTGCGCCACAGCTTCCAGGAATTGAGGCGCCACCACGTCCCTCCGGAAGCTGTCGCCACGCTGCTCGAGTCCATGCGCATCGAGCCGGTGCTGACCGCGCACCCCACCGAGGCCAAGCGCCGCAGCGTGCTCAACCACATCCTGCGCATCGGCCGCACCCTGGAGTGGCTGGGCGGCGAGTTGGGACCGCGCGCCCGCCGCGCCCTCGACCCGCAGATCGAAGCGCTCTGGCTGACCGACGAGGTGCGGCGGCGCCCGATCACGCCGGCGGTGGAGATCGAAAACGTCCTCTCGTTCTTCGAGCGCACCGTCTACGACTTGGGGGGAGCTTTCTGGGAAACGTTTTGCGAGGAACTGGCGGGCTTCGATCCGGGACTGGCGCCGCCGGCGCCCTTCCTCCGCTTCGGATCCTGGGTGGGCGCCGACCGCGACGGCAACCCGAGCGTGACGCCGGAGACCAGCCTGGCAGCGGCCCAGGCTCACCGGCGCAGCATTTTGGACTACTACCGCCGGGAGTGCGGGCGCCTGATTGGGCTGCTTTCGCTGCCCGCCCCGCGGCCCGCGCTGGAGCGCCGCTTGCGGGCCGAGCTGCAGCGGGACATACGGCGGTTCCCGGAGACCCGCGTGTTCGAGGGCCTGGACCAGCCGAAGGAGTATTACCGCCGGAAACTGCGAGTGATGATGTGGCGGCTGGAGCGGACCACCGGGCGAGCGCCCGGCGGCTACGCCGACGCCGCCGAATTCGTGCGCGACGCCGCGTCCCTGAAGGAACTGCTGCAGCAGCACCCG
>CAYVGN010000342.1:2013-3895 GCA_964451215.1 uncultured Acidobacteriota bacterium | reverse complement strand
CTTCCGTTCCGACACCGGCGAACTCACCTACGACCGCGACAGCAAGCTGTTTCTGATCCAGGCGCCAACGGCGGCCGGGGTGATCGGGTTTGTCGGCCAGCGGAAGGCAGCGGTGGGCGCTCTGGAGCTGGAGCTGGCGCCCTCAGCCCGCGGCTTTGCCTCGGTACTGCTGACCGCGCTGGACGGGCAGCCGCTGGAGGAATCCGGCCGCCTGCTGCTCTCCAATCCCGGCTTCACGCTGCGCACTCAGCCCGGCTCGGACCCGCCGCGCCCGCAGGCGCTGGTCAACTACGGCTCGAGCACCGACTGGTGGACGCTGGAAAGGGAGCCCAACTATCCCAACAAGCCCTCGGGCAACCTGAACGCCGGCCTGCGCCCGGTGTGGATGGAGCGCGTGGAGAGTTACGTGACGCTGCGCACGTCGGCGGCGCAGTTGGTCGTGTATCCGCTCGACGGCGCCGGCGGGCGGCTGGCGCCGCTCCCGGAGCGGGACCTGGAGCGCATTGATGGCGGCTTCCGCATCCACCTCCAGGCCGACGGGCAGCCGCTCTCGCCCTGGTACGAAATCGTCGCCGAGCGCGTTGCTCCCGCCCGCCGCGCCCAGATCGAAAGGCCGGGAGAAACCGCCGATGAACGCCGGTAAACGCCGATTATTACCGGGAGCACCGAATAGGTGAGAGGTGTCCGAGGACAACACGAGTGAAATTCTTGTAGGGCAGCACGAGCTTGAGCCAGGGCACGGCTTCAGCCGTGCCGCTCAATGCAACCCAAGGCAGCGGCTTTAGCCGCTGAGGGAATGGTCGTGCTCGCACCGTGCAACCCCAGGGGCTAAAGCCCTCTCCAGGGTGGTCCTGGCTCGGCACGGCTGAAGCCGTGCCCTGACTCGGCTCTTTCAACTGTCATGTATTTACTGCTCTGAGTAATAACTCTGTGGCGCTAAGATCCGCAGTTATCGGCGTCGGCGGGCAGTTTATTCTTTTGCGTTGAGGAGGAATCAAGATGCTGAGCAGTGAAATGTCACGGCGGTGTTACCTGCGATTGATGGGTGCCGGCACTTCAGCGGTGGCTGTAGGCGCAGCGGCTCAAACCACCGACGAGGCCGACCGGGCGCGGCGGATGAAGTGGTGGCACGAGGCCAAGTTCGGCATGTTCATCCACTGGGGGCTGTACAGCCTGCTGGGCCGCCACGAGTGGGTGATGGAAAACGAGGGCATTCCGGTGGCCGAGTACCAGAAGCTGGCCGACCGCTTCGTTCCCAAGCCGCAGGCGGCGCGCGACTGGGCCCGGCTGGCGCGCCGGGCCGGCATGAAGTACATGGTGATGACCACCAAGCACCATGAGGGCTTCTGCCTGTTCGACACCCGCCTGACCAGCTACTGCGCCCCCAAGCAAGCCTGCGGCCGCGACCTGGTGCGGGAGTACGTGGAGGCGGCCCGCGGCGAGGGGCTGCGCGTCGGCTTCTATTACTCGCTCATGGACTGGCACCACCCCGACGGCGCCCGCTCGGCGGAAGACGAGGCGGCCCGCAAGCGCTTTGTCGAGTACATCCACGGCCAGGTGCGCGAGCTGACGACCAACTACGGCAAGCTCGACATCCTCTGGTATGACGTGGCCTGGCCGCTGGATGCCGCCGGCTGGGAGTCGGTGAAGATGAACCGCATGGTGCGCCAGCTCCAGCCCGACGTCATCATCAACAACCGCGCCAGGGTTCCCGAGGACTTCGACACGCCCGAGCAGCGCATCGCCGCCTCCGAGGGGAAGCGCGCCTGGGAAGCCTGCATGACCATGAACGACAGTTGGGGCTATCACCACAGCGACGACAACTGGAAGACGCCCAAGACCATCGTCCGCAACCTGGTCACCTGCGCCCGCGACGGCGGCA
>CAYVGN010000342.1:1169-2003 GCA_964451215.1 uncultured Acidobacteriota bacterium | reverse complement strand
CCAGGCCGGACGGCTCCGTGCCCGAGGAATCGGTGCGCATCCTGACGGCTGTGGGCAAGTGGATGGAGCGCAACAGCTCGGCCATTTACGGCGCTGAGCCCTGCCAGGTGCGGCGCTCCAACTACCTCAACTTCACCCGCAAGGGCAACACGCTCTACGTGCACGCTCACTTCTGGCCGGGCGACACAGTGGTGGTGGCCGGGCTGAAGACCAGGGTGCAGTCGGCGCGGCTGCTGGCCACCGGCAGGAAAGTGGAGTTCGCCCAGGACCAGTTCCGCGTCCGGTTCAGCGGCCTTCCGGCGGCGCCGCCCGACGACCCGGTGACGACGCTGGCGGTGGAGTGCGAATCCGAACCGGTGCAGGACACGATGATGGTGCGCCGGGAGAACAAGCGCGAGGGGGTGTGACGTGAAAGGTGATAAATGGCAGGTGGCAGGTGGCGGGCAGGTGAGCCGCCGCCAGTTGCTGAGAGGGGCGGGCTCCGTAGGGGCGCTGCTGGCTGCGCCTGGAGCAGGGGCAAACATTGTTGCCGGCGCTGAAAGGAAGGCGGCTGCCGGGCGCCCGCCCAACATCGTGCTGATCTTTGCCGACGACCTGGGCTACGGTGACTTGGGCTGCTACGGCGGGAAGATCCGCACGCCGAACCTGGACAGGCTGGCGGCCGACGGCGTCCGCTTCACCGACTACTACTCGCCCAACCCGGTGTGCTCGCCGGCGCGGGCCGCCCTGCTCACCGGCCGCTACCCGCCGCGAGTGGGGGTGCCGCGCGTGCTGGGGCCCAAGGACACCACCGGCCTGGCAGACGGCGAGACCACCATCGCCCAGATGCTGAAG
>CAYVGN010000342.1:0-1159 GCA_964451215.1 uncultured Acidobacteriota bacterium | reverse complement strand
CAGATGTGTATAAGAGACAGGATGCTGAAGGCGCGCCACTACCGGACCGCCTGCGTCGGCAAGTGGCACCTGGGCCACCTGCCGCAGTACCTGCCCGCCAACCGCGGCTTCGATCAGTACTTCGGCATCCCCTACAGCAACGACATGCCGCCGCGGCCGCTGATCGAGAACACCGAGATCATCGAGCAGCCGGCCAAGCTGGAGAACCTGACCATCCGCTATACCGAGCGGGCGTTGCGCTTCATCGAGTCCTCCAAGGACTCGCCGTTCTTCCTCTATATGCCGCACACCTACCCGCACATTCCGCTGGCCGCCTCGGAGCGCTTCCGGGGCAAGTCGGAGTTCGGCCTGTACGGCGATGTGCTGGAGGAACTGGACTGGAGTGTGGGCCAGGTGCTGGCGGCGCTGCGCAAGCAGGGGCTGGAGAACAACACGCTGGTGCTGTTTTCCAGTGACAACGGCCCCTGGTACCAGGGCAGTCCCGGCCGACTGCGCGGCCGCAAAGGCACCACCTACGAGGGCGGTGTGCGCGTGCCCTTCCTGGCGCGCTTTGCGGGCCGCATCCCCAGGGGGCGCGTCTGCCACGGCGTCATCTCGGGTATGGACGTGCTGCCCACCGTGGCCCGGCTCTGCGACGTCCCGCTACCGTCCCGGCCCCTCGACGGGATTGATATCTGGCCTCTGCTGGCCGGACAGAAGGAGGAGATGGAGCGCGAGGCACTGCTGTACTTCGACAACATCCACGTGCAATGCGCCCGCTGGAAGCGGTGGAAGCTGCACATCGCCCGCTACAACTCCATGGCCTACAACCCGCCGCCGGCTGGCGGGCGCGCCAACCTGCCGCTGCGCCAGCCCGAACTCTATGACCTGGTGAACGACCCGGACGAAAGCTATGACGTTGCGCCTGAGCACCCGGACGTGGTCCGGGAGATACAGGGCCGGATCGAACGGTTAATGGAGGGTTTCCCCGAGGAAGTGCGGTTGGCCTATCAGGAAACCCGGGCCCGGGCGACGCAGGAGACGGCCGTCGGCGCGCTCCCGCGCCCGGCAAAGTAGAGCCGGCATCCCTCGCTGTTCAATTGGGCGACGGCTTTCAACCCTGGGAGCGCAGGCATCTTGCCTGCCTGAGAACTTGCATCCCTGGCTGTTCAATTTGGCG
>CAYVGN010000341.1:0-3922 GCA_964451215.1 uncultured Acidobacteriota bacterium | reverse complement strand
GTCCAGGGTGTTGGCCAGGACGCGCTCGACCAACTTGCGGGTGAAGTTGCGATGGATGCGCAGGCGGACTTCGGGGTAACGGGCGTGGAACTGGGCGAAGACCGGGGGCAGGACGTAGAGCGAGGTGGCCTCGTTGGCGCCCACCGCCAGCCGCCCGCGCGGCACGTGGCACATCTGGGCCAGCGCCTCCTGTGCCTGCCGCCGCAGTTCCGCCAGTTGCAGGCAGTGCTCCAGCAGGATGCGGCCGGCCGCCGTCAGTTCCACCTGCTTGCCCGCGCGGTTGAACAGCTTCTGCCCCAGTTCCTGCTCCAGCGAGCGGACCTGCTTGGAGATGGCCGGCTGCGTGCGGTACAGGCGCTCGGCGGCCCGTGAGAAGCTGTTATGCTTGGCGATCTCGATGACCGTATTGACCTGGTCGAAATCCATCTGCTTGCTATGAACGGAAGGCGAAGATAGCTATTCCCGCGTGGACGATGTCCCCATGCCGGGCGGCGCCAGGTAGGGCGGGGGCCTGGGCCGCACAGGAATAGTTGCCGACCGCAGTGTATGATACCTCGGTATGGACTTCGATCAAATGCGCGCCATCGTGGAGGTGGCCCGGCTGCGCAGCTTTTCCCGCGCGGCCGAGACGCTGGGCCTGACCCAGCCGGCCATCAGCGCGCAGGTGCGCATGGTCGAGGAAGAGACGGGGATTCGGCTGTTCGACCGGCTGGGGCGCAACGTATATGTGACTCAGCCGGGAATGGTGCTCGTCGAGTACGCCCAGCGCATGCTGGACCTGCGCCGGCAGGCCATCCAGGCGGTGTCGGACCTGCGGCGCCCCTGGGCCCGCCTCACAGTCGGCGCCACCGAATCTATCTGCCTCTACGTCCTGCCGCCGGTACTGAAGGAGTTCCAGGCGCGCTACCCGGGCGTGGCCGTCAGCATCTTCCGCCACACCACGGACCGCATCGTGCGCAAGCTGGCCGAGGGCGTGCTAGATATCGGCTTGATCTCCCTGCCCAGCGAGCACCCCGACCTCCGCGTCATCCCCGTGCTGCGCGACCGCTGGGTGGCGGCGGTGCCCCCGTCCCACCCGCTGGCCGCCAAGCGCTCGGTGACGCTCGAAGACCTGCTGGAATACCCCTTCATCCTGCCGGAGCTGGGCCACAGCCGCGCTGCCCTGGACCAGATGCTTTTGCCCTACCGGCGGCGGTTGCGGGTGGCCTTCGAGGCTTCCGGGCTGGAGCTGATCAAGCGCCTGGTGGCGGCGGGGATGGGGGTCACCGTCATTGGCGAGCGCTTCGCGGCTCCGGAGGCGGCCGACGGGCGCCTCAAGCTGCTGCCCCTCAGCTCGCTGCACTGCAAGCGCGAAATCGGCGTGGCCATGCGCAAGGAGGACCCTCTGCCGCCAGCGGCACGGGCCCTGCTCGCCACCCTCCGCCAGGTCACCTCCCCCACCGCCCGGCGCCGGAAGAAGCCGCGCACTTCCGCCTCCTGATGACCGCAAGGGAGTGCGCGGCCGGGCCCTGACGGTCGCGGCTCGGATTTGGCCGCGGGATAGGCAATTCTCAGGGGAGCATACTACCGTCGTTTGGCGGCCGCCTGATAGAGTCTGGCGGACGCAGGAGGGTGCCCATGAGGTTCGCTGTCGTAATTCTTGCCTGGATCTTGGCTGCCGGTCTTCCCGGAACGCACTCCGACGGAGAGGCGCAATACGACCTGCTGCTGAAGGGCGGGCTGGTCATTGACCCGAAGAACAACATCAAGGCGCTGATGGACGTGGCCATCGCGGGCGGGAAAATCGCCCTTGTCGCGCCCCAGATCCCCGACAGCCAGGCCAAGAAGACCGTGAACGTGGCGGGCTACCTGGTCACTCCCGGGCTGCTGGACATTCACGCCCACTATTACCCGGTCTCTTCCATCGGGGTGATGCCCGACAGCGCCCTGCAGAGCGGGGTAACCACGGCCGTGGACGCCGGCTCCAGCGGCCCGGCAAACTTCGAGCACTTCTACCAGACGAACATCAAGCGGGCGAGGACGCGCGTGCTGGCCTTCCTGAATATTGTCTCAACCGGCATGGCCGTTCCGGCCAACGAGCAGGACCCCGAGCAGATGGACGTGGAGCGCGCCGTAGAGATGATCCGCCGCTACCCGGGGGTGATCATCGGGGTGAAGACGGCGCACTACTGGACCAAGGAGCCGTTCGACGCCCAGCACCCACCCTGGGTGGCGGTGGATCAGGCGCGCACGGCCGCCGAGAAGACCGGCCGACCGATGATGGTGGACTTCTACGGGCGCGAGGGGCGCTCCTACCGCGACCTGCTGCTGGAACACATGCGCCCCGGCGACATCCATACCCACGTGCTGGGCAGGGGCTTTGACCCGGTGGTGGACTACGACACCGGCAAGGTCTACGACTACATGTTCGAGGCGCAGAAGCGCGGCATCCTCTTCGACCTGGGGCACGGCGCCGGCAGCTTCTGGTTCCGCACGGCCGTGCCCGCGCTGAAGAACGGTTTCCTCCCCGACTCCATCTCCACCGACGTCCACACCGGCAGCGTGAACGGCCCGGCCATTGACATGGTCGGGGTGATGTCCAAGACGCTGAACCTGGGGCTGCCCCTGGAGGATGTGATCCGACGCTCGACGCTGAACCCGGCGCGGGCAATCCGCCGCCCGGAGTTCGGCCACCTCAGCGTGGGTGCCGGCGCTGACATCGCCGTGCTGGAACTGCGCAAGGGGAGCTTCGGCTTCTGGGATTGCGGCCGCGGCAAGATCATCGGCACGCAGAAGCTGGAGGCGATGATGACCCTGCGCGACGGCAACATCGTCTGGGACCGCGAGGGCCTCAGCATGGAGGACTGGCGCAAGCTGCCGAAGATGTACTGAAAGCCCTCCGCTCTCGGGTTCCAGGTTCCAGGTTCCAGGTTCCAGGTGGGTGATGGCAAGCAAAAATTAATCAGGTTTGCAGAAGTACGATAGCACCGCGAAGCCCCATTGGTCCGCCAGCTCCTCGTCAGGGCACGGCTTTCAGCCGTGCCGCCAGGGCAGCACCCCAGCCTGAGGCTTTAGCCCCTGAGGCGGCCCGGCAGGGAAACGACACGCCCCGGCCGGTGGGGACCATGCCCTTCCCTCCGGCACGGCTGAAGCCGTGACTTGACGGTACCTACTTATGCAATGCTCGGTAATTGAGAATGAAAAAGGCGGAATCCCGAGGCGCCAGTCAGAGGGCGCGCAGGCGGGACACAACCGGCGCAACGTCACCGGTTTGAAACAGGCGGATGGCGGCCAGACCAGCGGCCCCCGCTTCCAGGCACGCCCGGGCGTTTTCCACGCTAATACCACCGAGGGCCAGAAGCGGGAAGCGGTGTGTGGCGACGAGCCGGCAGGCCTCACGCAGCGCTTCCAGGCCCAGGGGCGGCCCTTTGCCGGGAGTCGCAAAGACCGGCCCGAGGACCGCAAAGCTTGCCCCTTGCTGCCTTGCGGCCTCCACCTCGGCAGCGCCATGGCAGGAGACGCCGACCAGCCAGTCCGGGGGCGCCACCCGGCGCACAACATCCACGGGCAGCGAGTCGGCAGGCAGGTGGACCCCATCGGCGCCGCAGGCCAGCGCGATATCGAGCCGCTCATTGACGAGCAAGCGGCCGCGGCCCTTCTCCGGCACAGTCGCCGCCTGCTGCACCAGGCGGCACAGGTCGCGCGTCGGCATCCATCTCTCGCGAATCTGTACCCAGTCCACGCCGGCGGCAAAAGCCGCGCGAATCCGCCCCAGCAGCATGTCTGGGGGCAGGAGTTGAGAGCCGTCCGTGACGTAGTACAGGATTGGGCGGGTGAAGTTGGCAACCATACCCAGCGCCGGGTGCGCGCGGCCCGCCGCGGCGGGCCGGCAAGATGCCGGCGCTGCGGCGAATCACACCTTTTCAACCGGCCACAGCCCTAG
>CAYVGN010000340.1:0-3929 GCA_964451215.1 uncultured Acidobacteriota bacterium | reverse complement strand
GAAGACGGTGGCCAACGGGGTCAACGCCCTGCGCAGCCCGGACCACGGCATCATCGTCGTCACCCACTACCAGCGCCTGCTCAACTACATCGTGCCCGACTACGTGCACGTCCTTTCCAACGGTCGCATCGTTCTCTCCGGCGACAAGCAACTGGCCCTGGAGCTGGAGGCGAAGGGCTACGCCTGGCTGGACGCGGCCCTGGGTTCCCAGCAGCCGCTGGACCTGAGCAGGGGAACGGCCGCGCCATGATTGCGTTGAAGGAGAACCTGGACATCTACCTGGCCGCCTTCGAGGAGCTGGAGAAGCGGCGCAGGTCAAGCGACGGGGTATGGCTGCGCGACCTGCGCCGCCGCGCCCTCGAGCGCTTCCTGGAGCTGGGCTTCCCCACCACCCGGGTCGAGGAGTGGAAGTACACCAACGTGGCGCCCATCGCCCGCACCTGCTTCCAACCGGCCGAGCCGATGGCCCCCGCGCCGGTGGCCGAGATGCTGAGCCGGGCGCCGTTCGCCGACCTGCAATGTCCTCGCCTGGTCTTCGTCAACGGCCGGCACGCCCCGGAACTCTCGTGCCTGCGGGGCCTGCCCCAGGGGGTGAAAGCGGGCAGCCTGGCCTCGGCGCTGAAGGAGGAGGCCGCCGAGCAGCACTTGGCCCGCTACGCCGCCTTCCACAGCCAGGCCTTCGTGGCGTTGAACACCGCGTTCTTCCAGGACGGCGCCTTCGTCCAGATCGCGCCGGAGGCCGTCCTGGAGTCGCCCCTGCACCTGCTGTTTGTCTCGACGGCGGCCGACCCGCCCCTCCTCACGCACCCGCGAAACCTGCTGCTGGTCGGGCCGCACAGCCAGGCGACCATCATCGAGGGCTACCTAGGCCCGGAGGGCGGCGCCTACTTCACCAATGCCGTCACCGAGCTGGTGGTGGAGGAGGGCGCCACGCTCGAGCACTACAAGCTGGAGCAGGAGAGCGAGCAGGCCTTTCACGTGGCCACTGTGCAGGCTCGCCAGGCCCGCCACAGCAACCTGCTGGACCACTCGGTGTGCCTGGGCGGCGCCCTGGTCCGCAATGACACAGCCTCGCTGCTGGACGGCGAAGGCGGCGAGTGCACCCTGAACGGGCTGTACGTGACCCGCGGGCAGCAGCACGTGGACAACCACACGGTGCTCGACCACGCTCAGCCCCACTCCAGCAGCCGCGAGTACTACAAGGGCGTGCTTGACGGCTACTCCACGGGGGTGTTCAACGGCGGCATCGTGGTGCGCAAAGCCGCTCAGAAGACCGACGCCATCCAGAGCAACAAGAACCTGCTGCTGTCCGAGCACGCCGCCATCAACACCAAGCCGCAGCTCCAGATCTGGGCCGACGACGTGCGCTGCACGCACGGCGCTACCATCGGGCAACTGGACGCCGAGGCCATCTTCTACCTGCGCACCCGGGGCATCGCCCTGGAGCAGGCCCGCCGGCTGCTCACCTTCGCCTTCGCCAACGACGTGATCAACCGCATGAAGGTGGAAGCGGTGCGCCTCCGGCTGGAGAAAGCCCTGTTTGACCGTCTGTCACTAGGGGCAACCTTCAGGTCACCCCAAGGCCACGGGGCCGGGTGAGGTGGGGATGGGCATTGCTGCCCGTCCCGGTCACGACGGGCGGCGATGCCCGTCGCCACTGAGGGAAGGCTCGATGAGGGAAACCACTGAGATGAGCAGCCCGCCGGCGGGGCACGGCGCTGCCCGGGCGCTGGATGCCGCCCGCCTTCGCCAGGACTTCCCCATCTTCCAGACCACGGTTCGCGGCAAGCCCCTGGTCTACCTGGACAACGCCGCCACCACCCAGAAGCCCCAGGCGGTCCTCGATGCCCTCCACCGCTTCTACACCACCGAGTGCTCCAACGTGCACCGCGGCGTCTACTGGATGAGTGAGCTGGCTACCCGGCACTACGAGGAGAGCCGCGAAAAGGCGCGGCGCTTCCTCAACGCCGCTCAGGCCCGCGAGATCATCTTCGTGCGCGGCGCCACCGAGGCCATCAACCTGGTGGCCTACAGCTTCGGGCGCGGGCAGGTCGGGGCGGGCGACGAGGTCCTCATCACCGCCATGGAGCACCACTCCAACATCGTTCCCTGGCAGATCCTGTGCCGGGAGAAGGGGGCGGCGCTGCGGGTGGCGCCCATCAACGACCGCGGCGAGCTCCTGCTGGAGGAGTTTGAGAAGCTGCTGAGCCCCCGCGTCCGGCTGGTGGCGGTGGCCCACGTCTCCAACGCCTTGGGCAGCATCAACCCGCTCAGGGAAATCGTGCGCATGGCCCAGCGCCTCAACGTCCCGGTGCTGGTGGACGGCGCGCAGGCCGTGCCCCACCTGCCCGTGGACGTCCGGGAGCTGGACTGCGACTTCTACGCCTTCTCCGGACATAAGGTCTTCGGCCCCACCGGCATTGGCGTGCTGTACGGCCGCGCCCGCCTGCTCGAGGCCATGCCCCCCTACCAGGGCGGCGGCGACATGATCAGTTCGGTCACCTTCGAGAAGACCACTTACAACGCGTTGCCCTGGAAGTTCGAGGCGGGCACGCCCAACATCGCCGCCGCTATCGGGCTGGGCGCGGCGCTTGACTATGTCACCGCCATCAGGATGGAGAACATCGCAGCCTACGAGCGCGACCTGCTGGCCTATGCCACCGACGCCCTCTCCGGCATCCCCGGCGTGCGGATTATCGGCACAGCCCGGGAGAAGGCCGGCGTCATCTCGTTCGTGGTGGAAGGCGTTCACGCCCACGACGCCAGCACCATCCTGGACGGCGAGGGGGTGGCGGTGCGTGGCGGCCACCACTGCGCCCAGCCGGTGATGGAGCGCTTCGGAGTGCCGGCCACCCTGCGCGCCTCGCTGGCGTTTTACAATACGCGCCAGGACATTGACGCGCTGGTGGCGGGCGTCCACAAGGTCAGGGAGGTCTTCGGCTGATGTCGGAGCTGAGCGACCTCTACCAGGAGGTGGTGATTGATCATTGCCGGCGGCCACGTAACTTCCGGGCGCTGGAGGGCGCCAACCGGCAGGCGCAGGGCTATAACCCCTTGTGCGGGGACAAGGTGACGCTGTACGTGAAGCTGGAAGACGACCGGGTGGTGGACATCAGCTTCCAGGGCTCCGGCTGCGCCATCTCCACGGCTTCGGCTTCCATCCTGACCGAGACGCTGAAGGGGAAGACCAGGGCGGAGGCGCAGTTGTTGTTCGACCGCTTCCACGACCTGGTGACGGGCAAGCCCGTGCCGCCGGCGCCCGACCTGGGTAAGCTGGCGGTGTTTTCCGGCGTCTCTGAGTATCCGGCGCGGGTCAAGTGCGCGACGCTGGTCTGGCACACGCTGCGCAGCGCGCTGGACCGGCGCGAAGAGGTCGTCTCCACGGAGTGAGGCATGTTGCGGAACAGGCGCGAGCAGCAGGAAGAGGATAACGCCGCGACCGGCCCCGCGCCGGGCCGCTCAGAAGTAGGGCCCGGCCCCGCAGGGCGGGGTCCGGGCCGCCCCGCGGAGCTTTCAGGCACACGCGAGGATCTGGCTTCCGACCTTGCACCGGGCATCTCCTGCGGCACCGAGGCCGACACCAGCACCCAGGATGACCACACACTTTCGCAGGTCGCCGCACTCGAGGCCCAGGTCATCGCCGCGCTGCGCTCCTGCTATGACCCGGAAATCCCGGTGAGTATCTATGACCTGGGCCTCATCTATGAGGTCCGCGTGGAGCCGACCAGCCAGGTCTACATCCGCATGACCCTCACCTCGCCCGCCTGCCCCGTGGCCGGCGCGCTGCTCGGCGAAGTGGAGTGGATGATCCGCCAGATCCCCGGGGTGCAGGACGTTCAGGTGGAGCTGACCTGGGACCCGATGTGGAATCCCGGCATGATGTCGGAAGCGGCCAGGCTCCAGCTGGGCATTTATTAGTAGCGCCGGCC
>CAYVGN010000339.1:0-3933 GCA_964451215.1 uncultured Acidobacteriota bacterium | reverse complement strand
AGGGTGGGCCGGCCGGCAGAATCCCCAGGCGCACCAATTGCGGCCGGTACTCGTAGCGGATGTTCAGGGTGGCGGCGGGGTGGTCTTCCAGTTCCATGTGGATGCGTTCGACCTGGTGGTCATAGCGGCGGCCGATTCCGGTGGCCGCGTAGTCGTCGGGAGGGGCCGGAGCCACCTCGCGCGACTGGGCCCTGGCGTCCTTGCCCTCCCCGCGCGCTGCCGCGCCGGGGCCCGCGCCTGGGCGCTCCGCCGGTGGTGCAACCAGCGGCTGCGGGACCGGCACCACCCGCTCGCGGAAGAAGACCGCGGTGATCAGCCCCAGGTTCTCCGTCTTGCCCAGCCACCGGGCGTAGGATTGTTCCTCGGTCGTGAAGTAGAAGTGGCGGGCCTGGTTCATGTTGGTCTGCCAGCCGCTGATGGTGATGGTCTGGTAGGGCTCGAGCACCCACTTCTGCGCGGAGCGGGCATCGGTGCGCCGGGCATCAATACTGTTGAGGCCGTCCACCGCCAGCGCCACTGCCACGCGCACGCCCAGGGGGTTGTGGAGCCGGATCGCGTACTCCTTGCCCTTGATGGCCTCGACGTAGCGGGTGCCGTAGGCCACGTACTGGGGGAGCGGGCGGCCGTCCACCAGCAGCTCCATGGAAAAGCCGTAGCGCGGATAACTGCCGAAAGCAGAGACAGCGGCTGTCGCCAGCACCGCCGTCAAGATGGCTAACTTGTTACGCATACTTTCCTGTTCCTCCTCGCTCTTAGGAACGCGGAAGGACGCCCGCTCTTGCAGGGGTTTTCCGGGGAAGGACTCTGCGGGGATCAGGCGGAGGAACTGCCAGCGCACATTTTTGCCAGCATCTGCAGCGGGCTCTGTCGGCGCCTTGTGCCGTGACCGCCTAGTTTCTTCCCTTGAGTACGGTCGTGAAGACTGCGGGCACAGACGGATACAGAGCGTCATCGGGTAGAAACCAGGCGGTCACGGTACTGGTCAGTCGTGGATGCGGATGACGGGTTCGGGCGGGCCGCCGGCAGCGGCGTTGATGCGTTCCACCACGGTGCGGGCCACCTCGAAGAAGGCCCGGGCCTGGAGCGCCTCCGGCCCGTGCGCCACCACCGGCACGCCGCTGTCGCCACCCACCCGGATGTCGGGATCGAGCGGGATGTGGCCCAGGAAGGGCACGCCGTACTGCCGCGCGGTCCGCTCCCCGCCGCCGTGGCTGAACACATCCACCTGGTTGCCGCAGTGCGGGCAGACGAAGTAGCTCATGTTCTCCACCAGGCCCAGCACGTCCGCCTTTACCTGGCGGAACATCTCAATGGCCTTGCGGGCGTCCTCCAAAGAAACGTCCGAAGGCGTGGTGACGACAATGGCCCCGGTGATGGGCACCGTCTGGAGCAGCGTCAACTGAACGTCGCCGGTGCCCGGCGGCAGGTCCACCACCAGGTAGTCGAGTTCCCCCCAGTCCACGTTGCGGATGAACTGCTGAATGACGCTGTGCAGCATGGGGCCGCGCCAGATCAGGGGGCGGTCGCCGGGGTTGAGGAAGCCCATGGACATGAGCCGGACCCCGTAGTTCTCGATGGGCAGGATGCGGTCGCCCTGGGCCCGCGGCATGTCGTAGGCACCCATCATCAGCGGGACGTTGGGGCCGTACACGTCGGCGTCCATCAGGCCCACGGCATAACCCAGCCGGGAGAGGGCTACGGCCAGGTTCACCGCCACGGTCGTCTTGCCCACGCCGCCCTTGCCGGAGGCCACCGCGATCAGGTTCTTGACCCCAGGGATCGCCGCCTTGCCTTCCACGGCGCCGCGCGGCTGGGGGCGCGGGGGCGGCGGCGGAGCCATGGACTCCAGCTTCACCTGCACCTCGCGCACCCCCGCCAGCTTCAACACCTGCGCCCGCGCTTTCTTCTCCATTTCGCTTTTCTGCGGGGCGGCCAGGTGGGGCAGCAGCAGGCCGAACGACACCAAGCCATTGCCGACCACCAGGTTACGGACCGCGCCCAGGCTCACCAAGTCTTCGCCCGAGGCCGGCTCCAGCACCCGGCTGAGCGCCTGCAGCACCTGCTGCTCTGTCAGTGGATCCATCGCTGCTTTCCCGAAATTTCGATTATAGCATCCGAAACGCCTGCCCCCTTCGCTCGCATGCCCGACCAGGCGGGGACCGGTTCTTCCCCATCGCTCCGCAGTTGAACTGCAGGCTTGGGGACACTGCCCGTCACCTTGCTCTTGCGCCCGGCATCTTGTGGTAGACTGCCAGCCGGTAATCTGGTCTAGGCAAGTTAACCCAGCAGTTGCCAAGGGGCTTGGGGGGGAAGTGGGCAGGCGGTCGCGCCGCCTCCTTTGCCCTCCCCACCACCAAGACCGGCCGATGCGCAGGTCGAACGCGCAGAGCTCGAGGAGGGGTGCAATGCGTATCTACACACGTTTGTCATTTCTTGTCCTGGTTTGCTTGCTGACCTCTATCAGCGTGGCGCAGGTGGCTACGTCGCGCCTGGAGGGCCTGATCCAGGACCAGTCGGGCGCGGTCATTCCGGGAGCGAAGATCACGGCGCTGAACAACAAGACCCAGGCCCGCTCGGAAACCACCAGCAGCGCCCAGGGTCTGTACGTCTTCCCTTCCTTGCCGCCGGGCGAGTATACGGTGACGGCCGAAGCCCAGGGGTTTCGCAAGGCGGTGCGCACCGCGGTCGCGCTCAATGTCTCCACGACGGTGGCGGAAAACTTCCGCCTGGAAGTCGGGCAGGTGACGGAGAGCGTGGTGGTGGAGGCCAACACCGAACGGGTGCAGACCTCAGAGTCGCAGCTCGGCCGTGTGATCACGCTGCGGGATATTGACGTGCTGCCGCAACTGGGCCGCACGCCCATCGGGCTGGCTTATCTCCAGCCCGGTGTGCAGATTGACGGCGGCAACGAAGGTTTCTCGCGGGTGAACGGGACGCGCCAGGGCAGCAACAACCTGAAGCTGGACGGCATTGACGTCAACGACGCAGTGGTGCCGCGGCTGGGCCTCACCCTCACCGCCAACAACACCGACTCCGTCGAGGAGTTCCGCGTGGTGACCAACGGCGGCAGGGCCGAGTACGGGCGCAGCGCCGGGGCGCAGGTGGAACTGATCACCCGCTCGGGCAGCAACACCTGGCACGGCAACGCCTTCGACTACCACCGCAACACCGTGCTCAACGCCAATAACTTTTTCAACAACTCTTCGGGCGTGCCCCGGCCCAAGTTCATCCAGAACATCTTCGGGGGCTCGGTGGCCGGGCCGATCTTCAAGGACCGCACCTTCATCTTCGGCAACTACCAGGGGCGCCGCACCCGCCAGGAGATCGTGCGCAACCGCACCGTGCTGACGCCGGAGGCCAAAGCGGGAGTGTTCCGCTGGCGGCCGCCGGGCAGTTCGGAAATCCGGTCGTTCGATATCGCGCAGAATGACCCGCGCCGCAAGGGCATTGACCCGGCTGTTGCCCCGATCCTGAAGCTGTTGCCCGATCCGAACAACTACGACATCGGCGACGGGCTGAACACCGCCGGCTTCCGCTTCAACAACCCCAACAACAACTACGAGGACCAGTTCACCATCCGCGGCGACCACAACCTGTGGAACAACCACCGGATCTTTTACCGCCATAGCTGGCAGCGGAACAGCTTCATTGATTCGCTGAACAACGCCGACGCGCGCTTCCCCGGCCAACCGCAGGGCACCCAGGGCGGCCAACGTTGGGGCTACGCTATCGGATCGGACTGGGCCATCAACTCGCGGGTGGTCAACGAATTTCGCTTCGGCTACCAGAGCGCCTCCGTGGCCTTCAACCGACCGGCGCGCCTGCCGGGGCCGATGCTGGTGTCCAACACCTGGACCGACCCGCTGAATCCGGCCTTCGCCCAGGGACGCAACTCGCCGGTCCGGGAGTTCACCGATAACCTGAGCCTGGTGA
>CAYVGN010000338.1:2137-3939 GCA_964451215.1 uncultured Acidobacteriota bacterium | reverse complement strand
ACCGGGCGGAGCAGCCGCCGCCGAGGGGTGGCGGCAACTGGTGGGCGTGGGGCCGGAGCGTCCCGGGCCGTTTCTCACCAACCTGATCGAGAGGGATGACGGCTGGCTGCTGGCCTACTTCGACACGCTGGCGCGCCTGGACCCCGTCCAGCGTCACTATTTCACCGAGCCCGCGCGGCTGGTCCGCTTCTACCGCGCTCTGCGCGGCAAGGTGACCGCGCCTAGCCCGGCCCGGCCCATCTTCCGGGGCAGCGCCCAGTTGCTGCTGCTCGCAACCCGGCTGCGTCTCCAGGCCGAGGGCACGCCGCACCTGCCCGGCGGCGTCGAGACCTGGCGGTCCGTCTTCCGCATGCGCGCTCGTCCGGTGGCGAAGAAGGCCCGCGAGACGCTGGAACTGAACACCGTGGATCAGGTGGTGGAGGCGCTGTTCGGGCGCGTCCGCGACGTGGACGAAAGCGGCCCGCTTAACGTCTTCCTGGCAGTCAGCGAGATTGACCGCCTCCGCGCCGCGCCGCTGGAGCCCAACACGGTGCTGCTGCTGGCCGCCCAATACCCCCGCTTCAGCCAGCATTACTCGCTTTTCTCTGCCTGGCCGCAACTGGGCGACTCCACCATCGAGAAGTTCCTGGACACGATGGAAGCGCTGACCCGCGTGCGGGACCCACTGGTGCGCGCCGACGCCCTAGGCTCAGCCCAGGCGGTGCTGGCCTTGTGGGAGATCCTGGCCCGCCAGGGCGAAATCCCGGAGGCCCAGTTGGATCCGGCCTTTAACAAGCTGCTGGGCGCGTTCGCCGACGTGGAGACCGCCGAGCAGGTGTTTGACGCCGCCCGCGCGGCTACCGAGATCCTGCTTTCCTTCGCGCCCGCCGAGCCCGGCGCGGCCCTGGAAAAAATGATCGCGTTGCTGGCGGCGCCGCCCGGCGTGGAAGCAGAGGCGCGGCTGCTGCGGGACGAGATCGGAATGCGCATCCGCTCAGTGCTGGACGCCCAGCGCCTGATTCCGCTGGACACGCTCTTCAGCCTGGCCGACCAACTGGAGCGGGCGGGCGCCAACCGCTCGCGCCCCGGCCCCGATTTTCTCAAGCTCGCCTCCCGGTTGGCCGAGCTGAACCTGCCCAATCCCTTCCCCTCGGCGGTGGAGAAGAACGCCGCCTTCTTCGGCTACTGGACCGAGCGGCATATCCAGGCCGAGCGCGAGACGGAGCTGGCCGAGGTGGCGCAGAAGGAGAGCCTGGAGAAGCTGCCGCGCGCCCGCGCCCAGCTCGCTCCGCACCTGCGCGACACCCTGGTCGGCTTGGTCTACGCCTACTACGCCCCGCCCGGTTCGATGCTGATGCAGAACAATCCCCTCTTCGTCCGCTCCCACGACTTCCTGGGCACCTCGGGACGGGGGACGGGCAATGAGATCTGGGGACCGGGACGCATCTCGGGCCAGGGCTGGCCTTACAGCGGCGGCGGCCGGTTCGTGGGCGCGCTTTCCGGCATCGCCTACGCTCTGGCCGACGCGGAAAAAGACTTCCTGGTGCCGCAGCAGACGCAGGCGCTGATCTGGGGTGAGCTGGCCCCGCAGATGTTGCTGTCCTCGACCGTGCCCCGCTTCTGGCACGTCTCCCCGATCACCCAGCACTGGGTGGCCCTGCACCTGCGCCTGGGGCAGGACCTGCTGGCCGAGGCGGCCCTTTCCGCTGAGGCCCGCCGCCTGGTGTTGCAGGCGCTGCCTGACATCGAGCCGGGCCGCATCGAGAAGCTGGAATACTGGCTGGAACACGGCCGGGCGCAAGAAGCGCTGCGGCTGGCCACGC
>CAYVGN010000338.1:0-2127 GCA_964451215.1 uncultured Acidobacteriota bacterium | reverse complement strand
TGGAACTCTACCGCCTCTCCCGCCTCCTGCTGGCGGCGCCCGCCGGCACCCCCCCCGCCCGCCTGGCACACGGGGTGGGCCCGGCGGCCGCCGCCCTGGAAAGGATGGGCCGCCAGTCCCCGGACAGAACCTCCGAGGCGGCGGTGAGTGCCGCTTTCGGCGTCCCTCATCCGAAGATCGCTCGCTCCTTCCGCCCCGAACTGTTGCAGGTGCCGCTCTTCCCCACGCTGCTCGGTTACTCCAGCCGCCTGCTGGCCGAATCCTGGGAATCGAGCAACCTTTACTGGGCGCAACTGGCGGATGAGCTGGGCCTCCGCCCGCCGGAACTCAACCGCATCGCTCCGCAACTGGTGCGGCGGATGCTGGAGCGGATTTTCGCCAACGACCTGGAAGACTGGCAGGCGGTGCTGACCGCGATGCAGGCCGCCGCTGAAGAGTTTCGCCGGCAGGCGGCGCAGGCGGCCACCGCCGGCACCGCCGCCTTGACACAATGAATTCCAAAGTTCAAAGTTGCAGGTTCAAGGTCCAGGCTCGGGGATGGGTCGCTTCCTCATCACTTTGAACTTTGGACCTGGCACTTGGAACTCGGGTCGAGGTGCCCCATGCGACGTGCCCTGGTAGCGCTTTGCATCGTCTTGCTGCTCGCGGGCAGCGCCGTAGCGCAGCGCCCGCAGCAGCAGCCCCGGCAACCCGTCTACCGCGTGGAGGTGGACCTGGTGCTGCTAAACGTTGCGGTCACCGACCGCGGCGGGCACTACATCCGCGGCCTCCGCCCCGCTGATTTCCGGGTCTTCGAGGACGGTATTCCGCAGAAGCTGGCGATGTTCAGCGAAGCCGGGGGCATCCCTGAACAGGTGGCAACGGTGGAGGGGCGGCCCTTGCCCGCCCTGCTTGCGGGCTCCAGTATCTTCGTCCTGTTCGACACCAGCAACTACATGTACCGCGGCTTCGTCTACGCCCAGGATGCCATCACTGACTTCATCCGCGGGCTGGAAAGCCAGGACGCCGTCGCCGTCTATGGCTTCAGCCGCAACCTGCTGCGCGCCTGCCCGCTCACCAGTGACCGGCGGCGTGCCCTGATGGGCGTGCGGCAGGTGGTGGCTGGCGACGATACCTCCCTGTACAACGCCCTGCTGCTCACCCTGAAGGACGCGGCCGCCGTCCCGGGCCGCAAGGTGGTGGTGGTGTTTTCCAACGGCCCGGATAACGCCAGCATGGTCTCACCCGAAGCCGTCCGCGAGTTCGCCGAGAACGAAGGCATCCCCATCTACATGATCAGCACGCAAGACCTGGCCAGGGACGAGATCTCCTCCACCGTCTTCCAGCGAATCACCGGCCGCACCGGCGGCAAGAGCTACTTCGCGCGGACCTGGCAGAAGCAGGCCGAAGCCTTCACCTCGGTGCGCCAGGACCTCGCCCACCTCTACATGCTCTGCTACTACCCGGCGCCCAACGCCAACATGGGCTGGCGCAGTATTACCGTGGAGTTGCAGGGAGAGGCGGCGCGCAAGTACCGCCTCCGCACCCGCACCGGCTATCGCCCCAAGGTGCCCGCCAGCCAGGCCTCGCTGGGCAGCACCCCTGCCGGCTCTCTCAACACCCCGTAGCCAGCTTTCTGCTTCGTGGCAGGTTGGACACGGTCGCCGAAAAAGGACAATTGTATCTCTTAAGGGCCCCTCTCTGCTAACGCTAACAGCCCCTTTTTGGCACTTAACTCCTCTCTCCTCAGAGAGATAGATGTTAGCTGACGAGGTGCTAACAGGCCCCCCTTGCCGCCCTGCCGGCTCCAGTTGTCAAAGATCGGGAGGACGTCTGCGCGCCCTCCGTAGCCCCGCTATTTCCGCGGGGCAACTCGATTGCTTCTAGCTATAGAATACCACGCCTGTCAAGCCCTGAGGCTGGTGTCGGGGGGCTGTTTGCTCAGTACTCAGGACTCAGCACTCTATTGAACGGCGATGGTGACGGTGTTGCTGGTAGCGCCGCCGGCGGTGACCACCAAGGGTACTGCGGAGCCGGGCGTCACTTCCGCCGGCACTTCGGCGTTGATCTGCCATAGGCCCACCCAGCCGGGCGCCATCCCGCTGAACAGCACTCGGGCGTTCTTGCCGCCGATGGTCACGGTGGGCT
>CAYVGN010000337.1:0-3951 GCA_964451215.1 uncultured Acidobacteriota bacterium | reverse complement strand
GCCCGGGTCCAGCGCCATTCACGCCGCTCCGGGTCGCAGCGCCGACAATTCCTTGCCGATCTTCTTGCCCATGTGCCTATAATCCCGTACCCAGCGCACTTCCAGGGAGGATGGCGAATGCAGAACCAAACCAACAAGATTTCCCGGCGGTCGTTTTTGAAGGATTCCACTGCGGCGGCCAGCTCCGCCTTCGTGATCATCAAGCCGGAGCTGGTGCGGGGCGCGGGCCAGCAGATGCTGAAGGCCGGGCTGGTGGGCTGCGGTGGCCGGGGCACCGGCGCCGTCGTCAACCTGCTGAGCGGCGACCCCAACGTGGAGCTGGTGGCCATGGCCGACCTGTTCGAGGACAAGCTGGAACAGTCCATCAGCCGCCTGCGTGATCCGCAGTACGTGGCCCGCAACTCGAAGGATGTCGCGCAGTTCACCAACACCCCGCTCAGTGAGCTGGTGGCCTCGGTCCAGAAGAGGATCAACGCCACCGGCGAGCGGCGGTTCACCGGGTCCGATGGCTACAAGAAGGTGATCGAGTCCGGCGTGGACATCGTGCTGCTCTGCACGCCGCCGGGCTGGCGCCCCATCCACTTCGAGGCCGCCATCGAGGCCAACAAGCACGTCTTCACCGAAAAGCCGGTGGGCACCGACCCGGTGGGGACGCGCCGCTTCATGGCGGCGGCCAAAAAGGCTGAGGAGAAGAAGCTGACGGTGATGTCGGGCGCGCAGCGGCGCTCCTCGCAGGACTACGTCGAGACCATCCGCAAGATCCACGACGGGGCCCTCGGCGAGGTCCTGGCCGCCTACGCGCAGTACCTGAGCCGGCCGGTGATGCACGCCCAGGCCCGCGATGCCAAGTGGAGCGACCTGGAGTGGCAGCACCGCAACTGGTACGCCTTCGTCTGGCTCTGCGGCGACCAGGTGGTGGAGCAGCACTTCCACAACATCGATTGCATCAACTGGGCGCTCGGCGCGCACCCGGTGCGGGTGGTGGCCCTGGGCGGCGCCGTCTGGCGGCCGCGGGAGGAACTCTACGGCAACATCTACGACCACGTGAGCGCTGACTTCGTGTACGCCAACGGCGTTCACTTCTCCAGCGCCTGCCGCCAGCTTCCCGAGCCCGCCTACCGCAACGTGAGCGACCTGGTGGTGGGGACCAAGGGCCGCAGCAACTGCCGCGACCTGGCCTCGCCCGGCCTGAACGGCCAGGTGCAGGAGCAGGTGGACATGTGCCGCTCCATCCGCGGCGAAGGGCCTTACATCAATCACGGGATGGCGGTCGCCGAGAGCACCATGACCGCCATCATGGCCCGCGAGTCGGCCTACTCCGGCCTGGAGATCACCTGGGACATGGTCATGGCGTCGCAGCAGGACCTGATGCCCAAGGCCTTCGACTTCAACCTGAAGCTGGAGCCGCCGCCGCTTCCCGTCCCCGGTGTCTACAAGTTCAGCTAGTGCCGTGTCCCACAAGTCCCACCCCGCAGCCGGTGGCGGAAACCCGCTCCTGATGCGGCTTTCGTGGCCGCAGGGGTGGGGTGGAATTAATGGGACACGGCACTAGGGGCTGTCAGAAGGCATCCGCGCCGCTCGAGGCCGCGGCGGGTCGCGCCTGGCTGCAACGTCAGTCGCGGCGACGGCTGAAGACGCCGGCCAGCAGCCCTCCCAGCGTGCCCAGCAGCAGGAAGCTGAACAGGTAGATCGTGGCCAGCATCATCAGGATGGCGGCCAGCCCGCCCGGGGTAGCCAGCGTGTCGCGGATCTGGCCGGCTTCCTTGTGCCGGTTCATCTTCTCGTACGCATCGGCGAGCAGTTTCAGCTTGTCCTGAACATACTCGACCAGCCCGAACGGGCTCCGCTGGATCAGGCCCAGGGCAATGATGGAGACCACGAAGGCTACCAGGAAGCCGAAGAAGCCGGCCAGCACGCCCAGGCGGGCCGCCTCGTTGGGCAACGCGGCACGCCCGAACTGCTTGCGAAAGAAGAAGACGGCCAGGATGCCGCAGCTCAGCATCCACAGGCAGGGGCAGATGTTGGTGCCGGGCACGCCGACCAGTACCCCACCCACCACGCCGGCCCAGAAGGCCGGGCTCAGCATCATGGGCCCGCTCACCGGCGGCACGCGCCAGGCCGGCGGCGCTGGCGGCAGGCTGCTCCCCCGAGGGGCTTCCGGGGGAACCTGCCCGGGGCGGCCCGGCGCCTCAGCCCGCGGCTGCTTGTCTTCGGCGGCCGCCGGGCGCGCTGCCTCCTCCAGCTTGACGCCGCAAATCGGGCAATAGTAGGCGACCGCAGGAAGCTCAGCCCCGCATCTTGGGCACCGTTCCCTCAATTGCTTCTGGCCTCGGTCACGTTGACCAGGGCGATCTCCGTCATCCGGAGTTTCCGGCGGACTACCACCAACTTCTGCTGTTCGCCCTGGCGCATCACAAACTCGGCCATGTTCTTGCCGCTCCGCTCGCTGAACGAGCCGCCCAGGCGTTCGCGGTAGAACGCCGCCACCTTCTCCAACGGATCGTCGGTTTCAAACTCGGCCGCCACCACCTGCACGGCAGTCGCCGAGGGAACCTCCAGCGAGATGGTGGCGCCCTTCTTTTCCTTGTGCCGGGCGCCGGGGTAAATGGGCAGGCCAAGCTGCTGCTCGGAAATCTCGCCGGCTTTTACGCGCATGGACCCGACCGGGGTCTGGATGTCCACCGACCTGCCGCTCGCCGTCCGCCGAACGTCGAGGGTGATCTGTCGTGCCAGGTAGCGGGCGAAGATGTAGACTCCGGTGAAGGTGAGCGCTCCGGCGAACAGCAGCACCCCCAGCACGATCCACAGTACGGTGTAGTCGGTTTGACGGGGGACAGAGGGAGCGGGCGGTTGGCTGCTCATGACTGCACTCCTTGGCGGACCGCGCCGGGGCTGGAAGGCGCCGGGCCGCGCCTGTTCCCGGCAACCAGGAACAGGGCCGCCATCACCCCCAGCAGAAAGCCGGAGAGGAGGCGGCCGGCGGCCCAGGCCGGCCTCAGCCCCAGCCACTCGCTGGCCAGATCGGCGGCCAGCAGCGCCACCGCGGCAGCGAGCCAGCGCTGCTGGGCCGCAAAGCCGTGGCCGGCCGCTTGGCACCGGCTGCCCCCCAGCAGCAGGCCGAGCGCCAGGCCCACATAGATCCCGAAGCAGCGGGCACACACGGCCAGCGGCCCGCCCGCCACCCACAGGGCCCGCTCCGGCTGCTGGTGGCAGACGGCGGAAAACAGCAGGTAGATCCACACCGATTTCCCGAGCGGCGCGGCCACCGCCAGCGCCGCCAGCCCCGCCGCCACCCAAGCCAGCGCCGGCAGCCCGGCCGCCACCCAAGCCAGCGCCGGCGGCCCGGCCGCCACCCAAGCCAGCGCCCGCACAGACAGACCCGCGGCTTTCTCTGCGCGCCCCGTGTCTCGCTGGCTTTTCTTCATCTTTAGAAGAAGGCGGGAATGCCGGTGATCTTCTCGCCGATGATCAGCGTGTGGATGTCGTGCGTTCCTTCGTAGGTTTTGACCGACTCCAGGTTGCACATGTGGCGGAAGACGGGATACTCGTCGGCAACGCCGTTGGCGCCCAGGATGTCGCGGGCCATCCGGGCGACCTCCAGCGCCATGGCCACGTTGTTGCGCTTGAGCAGGGAGATGTGGGTGTGGTCGGCGCGGCCGGCATCCTTCAGCCGGCCCACGTGCAGCGCCAGCAGTTGCCCCTTGCTGATCTCGGTGATCATCCACACCAGCTTTTCCTGCACCAACTGGTGCGAGGCGATGGGCTTGTTCTGGAACTGGGTGCGGTGCTGGGCGTACTGGCGGGCCGTCTCGTAGCAGGCCATGGCCGCGCCCAGGGCGCCCCAGCCGATGCCGTAGCGCGCCTGGTTCAGGCACAGCAGCGCCGACTTCAGCCCCACGGCCCCGGGCAGCAGGTTCTCGCGGGGGACACGCGCGTCCTGGAGCGACAGGC
>CAYVGN010000336.1:0-3964 GCA_964451215.1 uncultured Acidobacteriota bacterium | reverse complement strand
GGCCTGGTTTATGGTATTTGCCGTACCCGAGTTGAGGAGCACCCGTGTGGCGGCTGTCGCCGTGCTGGCGACGATTTTCCCCGCCTCGCTGCTGCTGGCCCTGCCGCTGGCGCTGCTGCGCCGCGTCACCGACCGGGTACCAGTGCTGCTGGCCGGCGTGGCGCTGTTGTGGGCCGCCGCCCCATTCCCCCTCTTCCTCGGCACCGGCGCCTCTCCCACGGCGGCCCTCTGTTCGTTCGCGGCTTTGCAGGGGCTCTTCTTCGCCCTGGTTTTTCTGAGGTACGACCTGCTGACCTGCCTGTTTGCCATCTTCACCGTGCAGACCTGGCTGATGAGCTATCCGCTGTTCCGGGTGTTCCGAGAGGCCGACCCCTGGTCCTACAGCCTGGGTCTGCTCCCCTGGTTCTTGCTCGCCTTGCTCGGCCCCGTGCTTTGGTTCCAGCCGCAGTTGGCGGGTGCCCGGCGGCGCCTCGCCGCCGTCTTTGAATAACGCTCCGCGCCATTGGGTACTCTTGCCTGTCCCTGGCCAGAGGCTGGCGGCGTTGCTGCTGCGGTGAACCGGAACCAGCGCCGGCTCAGCCTTATGCCGGGAGCACTTGCTCGCGGATGGGATCGAGCACGATGCGGCGCTTCTCGACGTAGGCGATGTTGCCGAGGTGGGAGGCCAGCGCGGAGCGGTGCCCGATCAGCACGTCGCCGCTGGGGCGCTGCCGCGAGCGCAGGCAGTCGAGGAAGTTGCGGACGTGGGCCTCGGTCATGTCGCCGGGCCCCGCCTTGCGCTCCAGCTTCTCTCCCTCCACCTTCTCGCCCCGGCGCGGCGCCCAGACGTAGCCGCCGCGGGTGATGCTGAGGCTGCCCTCGGTGCCCACGAACTCGATGCCTGCGCCGCGGCCGCCCGGCGCCAGCGCTTCCGCTGGACACGTGCCTGTTCACGCCGCTCAGCGCCCACTGGCAAATTCTACTCGTATTTGAGCCAGATTTGAGTTAAGATGGCGGTGGAAACGACCATGGCCAGGATCCAGCCAGTTCTTAACGAACACGAGGCAGCTCTGGTCGACCAATTGGCCGACCTGACCCGCAGCAAGCGAACCGACGTCATAAAGAACGCGATCGCTGTCTACCACTGGTTTGTGCGCCAGGCGCTGGTAGGCGCTCGAGTGTTTGCCCGCAAGTCGACCGGCGAAGAGGTGGCCCTCGAAACCCTGGAACTGTCAGCTCTCGAAGCGAAGGGGAGCGTCCTGCCGCCAGATGAGCTTGGGCGGCTGGCCAAGCAGCTCGCGTCTACAACTGACCCGGTCGAAGCGGCGCGGCTTCGGGAGCGGATTACGCGCGGCTTTTACGGCATCTGAAACGTGCCCAAGATATGCCGCAAGAACATCCCGCCGGCCTTGTTTCAGCATCTGCTGGATCGAATCCAAACGCGCAGAATCGCTGGCGATCAACTGGAGCTACTGGCCGCCTGGCTGGACAGCCAGCCCGAAGTGCCCGACGGGCAATGGTACAAGCGCTTTCCCGGACTGATTGTTTGCGGAGAGGGTGAACTGCTGAAGACGTTCTTGCTGCCCGGCCAGCACCCGAGCGGCCAGCGTGTGTCTTAGGCCCGCCAGGCGCTTGTTCGGATAGTTAATGGCCGGGGTGGGAGAAGGCGGGCAAGGCCCTGCGAAGTATCGGCGTCGGAGTATACATACCTTAAGGCAACGCCAGCTTCGCCCTCGCCCCAACGGCGCTCTTCAACCGCCGCCATCAGCGTCCGCTGCGAGAGCAGGTTGACCTAAACCGCCTTCAGGGGATAGATCAGAACTTCCGCAGCCTCCGCCTTTCTCCCATTGACCTCCGTGCGTTGTCAACTGGCGGAGCATTACCATAACCTGGAGCGGGTTCCGCTTCATGCCGGGAGCACTTCCTCGCGGATGGGATCGAGCACGATGCGGCGCTTCTCGACGTAGGCGATGTTGCCGAGGTGGGAGGCCAGCGCGGAGCGGTGCCCGATCAGCACGTCGCCGCTGGGGCGCTGCCGCGAGCGCAGGCAGTCGAGGAAGTTGCGGACGTGGGCCTCGGTCATGTCGCCGGGCCCCGCCTTGCGCTCCAGCTTCTCTCCCTCCACCTTCTCGCCCCGGCGCGGCGCCCAGACGTAGCCGCCGCGGGTGATGCTGAGGCTGCCCTCGGTGCCCACGAACTCGATGCCTGCGCCGCGGCCGCCCGGCGCCAGCGTGGCCTCAAAGGTGGCGGTCCACTGGCCGGGATATTCCAGCAGCACGGTGATAGTGTCGGGGGCCGTCCGGCCGTCCCGGTACTGGTAGACGCCGCCGCTGGCTACCGCCGCCACCGGCAGGTCCTCCTTCAGGAACCAGTGCACCACGTCAATCCAGTGGGTGAACAGGTCGGTGATCTGCCCGCCGCCGAAGTCCAGGTAAGCGCGCCAGTTCCAGAACTGCTGCGGGTCCCACTCCCGCCACGGCCGTGGTCCCACGAAGCGGTCCCAGTCCAGCCCCGCAGGCTTGGCGGTGAACGGGCACTTGCGCAGGTGCCAGGCGTTGCCGTGCCACCAGGTGCGCGCCAGCGTCACCTTGCCGATCTTCCCGCTGTCGAAGTACAGCTCCTTGGCCTCGCGGTAGTGCTCGCTGCTGCGCTGCTGCATCCCCACCTGCACCACCCGCTTGTGCACCCGCGCCGCCTTGATGATCTCGCGGCCCTCGGCGATGGCGAAGGTCAGCGGCTTTTCCACGTACACGTCCTTGCCCGCGCGGCAGGCGTCCAGGGTGGTTTGCAGGTGCCAGTGGTCGGGGGTGGCGATCAGCACCGCGTCCAGGTCCTTGCGCTCCAGTAGCGCCCGGTAGTCCACGTATTCCTTCAGGTCGCGGGGTGGGTTCGGGATCTTCCGACGGGCTTTGGCCATGGCCTCGTCCCAGACGTCGCACAGCGCCACCACCTCGACTCCCGGCTGCTTCAGAAAGTCCTCCATGACCGAGGCGCCCCGGTTACCCGCGCCGATCACACCCAGGCGCACGCGATCGTTGGCGCCCAGCGCGCGCGAGCCGGCCAGCACGCTGCCCGCGGCGGCCAGCGCTGTTTCCTTGATGAATACGCGGCGTGTTTCCATAACTCCTCCCGTCGCGAGATTACACTACAAAGCCGCCCCCGAATCCAACCACACAGGCGCAAAGGCCACCAGGTGCGCAAAGATGGCTCTGTGAACTTTGTGTCCTTGGTGCCCTGGTGGCTGCTTCCGAGCTACATCACGGAGCGGAGGTCGCGAAGGGGGCGGCCCTGCGATTCGGCCACGCCGGGATGGGTGACGAAGCCGCGGTAGGTGTTGACGCCGCTGGCGATGGCCGGCGAGCACTCCACCGCCTGCTCCACGCCGCTGTGGGCCAGCTTCAGCAGGTAAGGGACGGTGGCGTTGGTCAGGGCGAAGGTGGAGGTGGCGGCACGCCGCCCGGCACCAGGCCCACGCGCGATTCATGGTCCTTGATTTCTCTGGGAACTCCGAGGATCACGGCTACTCCAGGAGGCTGTCAGCGGCTCGCCTCGCGCATCCCAGCCGCCCGCTCCGACACCCCTGACCCCCTGAATCACCGGCGGCGGGTGGCAGATGGCGGATGGCGGATTGCCGGCCGCTCTCAGCCCATGTTTGACATGTCAAACATGGGTCACTCTTTGTCAATCTGGGCCCGCTGCAGCCTGTCGCTAAAATCCACGTAGACTGCCTTCCACTCAGAAAAAGTATCCAGGGCGGCTGTGCCGGCTTCCCGCCTTCCGTTGCCGGTCTCTTTGGTGCCGCCAAAAGGTAGATGAATCTCGGCGCCGATGGTCGGCGCGTTCACGTAGACAATGCCCGTGTACAGGTCGCGCATGGCAACGAAGGCCTTGTTGACATCGCGCGTGTAAATGGCCGAGGAAAGCCCGTAGCGCACGCCGTTACTGATCTCGATGGCCTCCCCCAGCCCATCGCAGGGTATCAGGG
>CAYVGN010000335.1:0-3980 GCA_964451215.1 uncultured Acidobacteriota bacterium | reverse complement strand
TGTCCTGATCCGCCAGGAAGTCGGAGCCCTTGACCGTGTCCCAGGCGTGCAACTCGAAGCTGTCCCCTTCCTCGGGGCGCATCACCGCGCCGGTGCCGCCTTCGGCACAGACGGAATGCGAGCGCATGACCTGCACTTTCGACACGATGCCGATGTCGGTGCTGTCCCGCGTTTTGATGCAGATCTCGACGGCGGCGCGCAGCCCCGCGAGCCCGGTTCCCAGGATCAAGACATCATGAGTTATCTGCTGCATGCTTCATGCACTCCCTGGTGCTCCCAGAGTGAGGGCCCTGGAGGAAATGCGATCATGAATTCGAGAAACCATCAAGCTTCCCGGTTTGACCCCAATCCGTCAATCACGGCCCTTTGGGTGCACCCTCAGCGGGGGAAGCTGACGAACCTGTACTGGCCCGGCACCGGCAGCGGTGGGACGGCCACCTTGGCGTCCCAGGCGAATGCCTTGGGTTGCAGATCGAGGTTGGAGGCCATGACCTCGTCCCAGGTGATCTCCTGGCCGGAGTAGGCCGCCTCGCGGGCCATGATGCAGGTCATGGTGCTCTCGGCGACGGCCATGGCGTGGTTCAGGTAGGGTCCGTCGCCGCGTATGCTGTTGACCATGGCAACGTGCTCGCGCACGTAGGGGCTCTCCAGCGGATCGCGGAAGGCGTCGCGGACGTCCTGGCCGGTGCCGGTGCCCAGGTCGCGGCAGTTGCTCCTGCCCTTGCTGCCGACCACCAGCTCGCCGACGTGGCGGTAAATGTCCGGGCCGCGGAACTGACGGCAGTGGCTGGACATGTGCACGCCGTTGGGGTAGACGAAGTCGGCGCTGACGTGGTCGTAGATGTTGCCGTAGAGTTCCTCGCGCGGGCGCCAGGCGCAGCCGCCGCTAGCCACCACCTTCTCCGGGTGCATGCCCATCACCCAGTTGCAGACGTCTATGTTGTGCAGGTGCTGCTCGACGACCTGGTCGCCGCAGATCCACACGAACGAGTACCAGTTGCGGTGCTGCCACTCCATGTCGCTCAATTTCGGGTCGCGCCCCTTCTGCTGGATCACCGGGCCGCCGATCCAGTAGGCGTAGAGGGCCACGACGTCGCCGATGGCTCCGTCCTGGATCTTCTTCACCGTCTCCATGTAGTCCGGGCTGAAACGCCGCTGGGCGCCCGTCACCACCGTCAGCCGCAGCCGCTCCGATTTGCGGGCCGCGGCCATGAACCGCTTCACGCCCACCGGGTCGGTGCCGAACGGCTTCTCGCAGAAGACGTGCTTCTTCCCCTCCACGCACGCCTCAAAGTGCTCGGGGCGGTAGCCCGGGGGCGTGCACAGCATCACGATGTCCACCCCGGAGTTGATAACCTTCTTGTAGGCGTCGAAGCCCACAAACTGGTGCTCGGGGTCCACCAGGACGCGCTCGGTCACCCGGGCATTTGCCTTCAACCGCTTCAGAGAGGCGTCCAGCTTGTCCTTGAAGACGTCGCCCATGGCGACGACTTCCGTGTTCTCCGTACCGATCAGCAGGTCAACCGCCGCCTGCGTGCCGCGGCCCCCGCAGCCCACCACCCCGGCCTTCAGCTTCTCCTTGCCGGCGCCGCGCACCAGTTGCGGCTGGATAATGGTAAATGCCGATGCGCCGACGCCCGCCCTTGCCATTCGTTCTGCAAACGTCCTTCTTGAGATCCGCTGCATAGCTGTTGCTCCTTGTTGAAATCCCCGGACGCGCCGGTGATCCCGCCACGCGCCTTGGCTGCCCGTTCGCTCCCGGAGCGTTATACAACAGTTCCACCCGGAGGAAGCAGGCAAAATCCTGCCTGTCTCGAAGAAAGGCGTGCCGTCGCGACCGCCTGCACCCCGGGCGCCGTCCTGCGCTTCCCTGCCATTTCCTACCTCAAGCACTCCTATCCCACCACCCTGGGATTGGGCGGCTGCCGGCGTGTCGTGGCCACACTGGTCGCGGTGCGCGCCCTCCGCAGCAACATCATCGGCATCCAAGGGACTTGGGCTGCGCTTGTGGTATTGTCCCCGCGAGGAAGGAGGCATATGTCCTTTCGAGGATTGGCCGTCACCGGCCTTGCCGCCATAGCATTCACGGCTGTCCTAGCCGCCGCCGAGACCCACCGCATCGTCCCCGACATTTACTACCGCACCTTCGGGCCGCACCCGCCCATCCTGCGCATCAAGCCGGGGGACACTATCGTCACCAAGACGCTGGACGCAGGCGGGCAGGACCTTGCCGGCCAGCACAAGTCCGAGCCGGGCAACCCGCTGACCGGGCCGTTTTACGTGGAAGGCGCCGAGCCCGGCGACACGCTGGTGGTGCATATTGACCGGCTGCGCATGAACCGCAACTGGGGATGGTCGGCCTACCGGCTGGGGCTGTTCTCGCTGAGCGCAGGGACGATTGAGCGGCTCTACCGCAACCACTACAAGCCCGACCTGGTCCGCAAGGGGCGCGCCGACCTGTTACCGTGGGAAATTGATCTGGAGCGCGGCCGGGTGCGCTTGAAAGAGCCGGTGAGCGGGCGGGTGAAGCTGGAGTTCCCCGCCCGGCCGATGCTGGGCTGCTTGGGCGTGGCGCCCCCTGCCGACCAAGCCATCACCTCCGCCATCTCCGGCCCCTACGGCGGCAACATGGATTACAACGAAGTGGGCGAAGGCGCCACCCTCTACCTGCCGGTCTTCCGCCAGGGGGCGCTGCTGATGCTCGGCGACGGGCACGCGCTGCAAGCCGACGGCGAGCCCACCGGCACCGGCGTGGAAACTTCCATGGACGTCCAGCTCACGGTGAATCTGCGAAAGGGGGCCGCGCCCGCCGGGCCGCGACTGGAAAACGACGAGTACATCGTCAGCATCGGCAGCCAGCCGGAGTTTGTCAGTGCGCTGGACCACACGCTGAAGCTGGCCACCACGGACATGGCCGATTGGCTGAGCAGTGAATACAAGCTGGAACCATGGGCTGCTCACCTGCTGATCGGGTACGCGGCGCAGTACCAGGTGGTGACCGTGGCCGGCTCGATGGCCTGCAAGATCCCCAAGCGCTACCTGCCTCGTCCTTAGCGGGCTGCTGAGAACGCAATGGGGCAGGCATTGTTGCCTGTCCGCTCCGCGAGCCGAAGGAACGAAACCAGAAGCTTGCGCACTTGCCCTCCCCCGCCTCACCCGGATGTGGTACGCTTCAGCGGCGCGAAAGGCTGTGGAGGAAACATGCCAAAACCTTTTTATTGCTCGCTGGCTCTCTGCCTTTGTTTTGCGCTGCCGGCGGAGGCCCAGGCGCCGGCGGCGGGACCCGCCAAGCTGCGGGTGCTGATCCTGACCGGCGTCAACAACCACGACTGGCGCGCCACTACGCCTGTCCTGCGCGGCCTGCTGGAGCAGACCGGCCGGTTTGAGGTGCGCGTCAACGAAGAAGCGCGCGGCGCAACCGCCGACACCTTTGCCGGCTACGACGCGCTGCTGCTCAACTGGAACGACTGGAAGAAGACGCGCGGCCCCTGGTGGGGCGAAGCGACGCAGAAGGCGCTGCTGGAGTACGTGCGCGGCGGAAAGGGCCTGGTGGTCTACCACGCCGCGAACAACGCCTTCGAGGGTTGGGAGGAGTACGACCGGCTGGTAGGCGGCACCTGGCGGGCCACCGCCGGGCACGCGCCCCTGCATGCCTTCACTGTCGAGAACAAGGCGCCTGAGCACCCCGTCATGAAGGGCATCCCGGCCTTCGCCGTCACCGACGAGCTCTATCACCGGCTGAGCATGCAGCCCAATATCCAGCTACTCGCCTCCGCCTTCGACGATCCCAAGAACTGCGGCAAGGACGGCAAGAACTGCGGGACCGGGCAACAGGAGCCGCTGATCTGGACCGTGTCTTATGGCGCCGGCCGCGTCTTCCAGACCGCGCTCGGTCACCACGTGGAACCCATGAAAGCCCCGGGGTTCATCGCTACCCTGAAGCGTGGCACAGAGTGGGCCGCCACCGGCCGGGTGACGAT
>CAYVGN010000334.1:0-3990 GCA_964451215.1 uncultured Acidobacteriota bacterium | reverse complement strand
CCGATGGCCAGCACCCAGTCCCCCACGTTGATCCCCTCGGAGTTGCCCAGCGTGGCAGGCACCAGCGCGCTTTTCGGCTCGATCTTGATCACCGCCAGGTCCGTCTCCAGGTCGGAACCGATGACCTTCGCCTCATACTGGTTGGGATCGTTCAGCATCTTCACCTGGATTTTGTCGGCCTTCTCCACGACGTGGCGGTTGGTGAGGATGTAACCGTTCTTGTCCACCACGATGCCTGAGCCCAGGCTGCGCTGGCGGATGTCGCCCTGCGGCCCGAAGGGCCCAAAGTCAAAGAAGCGATCGAAGAAATCCTCAAACGGATCCTGCTCGCGATCGCGGCTGGGCGGGCGCCGCCGAACCGTGGGCTGCTTGATGGTGGACTGAGTGTTGATGTTCACCACTGCCGGCCGGACCGCCTTGGCAATCTGCACGAACGCCGAAGAAAGCTGGGCCGGCGCCGGCACCGACAGCGGGGCAGCCCCCGGCGCCACTACCTGCTCGCGAGCCTTCGCACCGTGCGTAATCACTGTCCCGATGATGATGCCGGCTGCCAGTGTCGCCAGGATCACCAACAGGGAAAGCCACTTTTGCTGGCGCACCTGAGCCAGCAGGTCATCCATCTTGCTGTTCATGGGGTTACCTTCCTCCAGACCATCAGAAAACACTCCCGGGAGCAAATCCTATTATAACGCAGGCCCGAGCGGCCCCTGCAATGGTGAGCGGCTCACGGTGCCGAGTGCAGAGTTACTTCCGGCTGGCGAGTTCCGCCAGGATGATCCCCGCCAGGATCAGCAGCGCGCCCAGCGCCGCACGCCCGCCCAGCCGCTCGCCCAGCACCACCCAGGAAGTCAGCCAGGCAAACACTGGCTCCAGGGCGAAGATCAGCGCGGTGTGGGCGGGGCTGGTGAACTGCTGCGCCCAGGTTTGCACGAAGAAGGCCAGCGCCGTGGCAAGGAGCCCGGTAACTACAATGGCCAGGAGCAGGCCGGGCGTCAGGCGCAGAAAGACGCGCTCCGCCCAGGGGACGGCGGCAAAGGCCAGCGCCCCGGCCACCACCACCTGCCCAGCCGCCAGCCCCACCGGCGGCAACTGCCGGCTGTAATGGCCGAGGAAGATGATATGCAGAGCGAAGGCGGCCGCGCAGCCCAGCGTCAGCAGGTCGCCGCGGTTGACCGGCCCCCCGCCCGAGGGTGTGGTCAGCAGGTAGAGCCCGGTGAGGGCGCTGGCCACTCCGGCCAGCGGCGCCCAGCCGGCAAAGCGGCGAAAGGCCAGCCCCACGAAAATCGGCACCAGGACAATCGAGAACCCGGTGATAAAGGCGGACTTGGAGGGCGTGGTGAGGCGCAAGCCCCAGGTTTGCAGCAGGTAGCCGGCAAACATGGCCAGGCCCACCACCAGGCTGGCCCTGGCCAATCGCCGGTCCACCCGCACCTGTCGCGCCCCGTAAGCCAGCACCGCGCCGGCCAAGGCAAAGCGCAGCGCCAGAAACAGAATGGTGGAAGTGTCCGCCAGCGCCTTCTTCACGATGACGAAGGTGGACCCCCAGATGAAGGCCACCACCACCAGCGCCAGGTCCGCCTTCCACCGCTTCGCGGCAGTGGCCGCACCCCGCCGCTCCTCCAGGAGCGCTTCCGGCATAAGCAAGCATCTTACTTCACTGTTTCTCGGGGATGGGATTTGCTCCGATCCGATCAGAGCCGTACGGGGGCAGGCACAAGGCCCTGCCCCTACAACAACGTCGTAGGGGCGACCCTTGTGGTCGCCCTCCAACAACGCCGTAGGGACGGCCCTTGTGGTCGCCCTGCACCAACGTCGTAGGGGCGACGCTTGTGGTCGCCCGGTCACCTAGGAATCCGGGCCGGCCAGGGCGCAGATGGTCAGCAGCAGGCGCTTCAGGCCCAGAACACGCCCGGACGGGTCGTACCACTCCTGGGGGGAATGCGCGCCGCCGCCCTCGCCGCCGCCACCCAGCGAGATGGCTTCCATGCCCAGCGACAGCGGGATGTTGGCGTCGGTGGAGGAGCGCTCGACGCGGGAGGCAATGCCCAGGTAGGCGTCCACGGCGCGCACGGTTTGCAGGATGCGCGCATCGCCGGGAAGTTCGGCCGCCGGCCGGTCGCCGATCTGCTCGATGCGGCACACCAGGCGGCCGGTATGAGCGCGGCTGTTTTCCTCTTCCACCGCCTGTTCCACCAGCTTTTCCAGGATGGCTGAGAGCCGTCCGATCTCCTGCTCAGAGGACGAGCGGAGGTCCACCTTGATGGAGGCGGAAAAGGGGACCGAGTTGATGCTGGTGCCGCCGTGCATCTCGCCGACGTTGAACGTGGTGCGCGGGTTGGCAGGGACGGCCACGGCGGAAAAGCGGGCCACCGCGCTGGCCAGGGCGTAGATGGGATGGGCCAAGCCGAAATCGGTCCAGCTATGGCCGCCCGGACCTTCCACCGTGATCCGGAACCGCCGACTGCCCAGGCCGAGGGCGGTGATATGGTCGGTGTTCGCCCCGTCCAGCACCAGCAGGTAGCGGACTTGCCGGCGCAACTTGTCCTGATGGAGCAGGTGGCGCATGCCGTGCAGGTCGCCTTCCCCTTCCTCACCCACGTTGGCGACGAACAGCAGCGTGTCGCGGAGCCGCAAGCCGGCTTGGCGGAAGGCGCGCGACAAGGCCAGCAGGGCGGCCAGGCCCGAGCCGTTGTCGGTGATGCCGGGCGCGTAGATGCGCCCGTTGCGGCAGCGGACCTCGATGCGGCTGCCGGCGGGAAAGACAGTGTCGAGGTGGGCGCTCACCACCAGCAGGCGGCGCTGCCGCGCTGGGCCCCGCCCGCCGATCTCGCCCAGCACGTTGCCCACCTCGTCGCGCCGCACCCGCTCCAGTTCCAGCTTGCGGAACTGCTCCAGAAACCAGTCGCCGCGCGCCTGCTCGCCGAATGTCGGCGCGCCGATGCGGGTGAACTCGATGTGCCGCTCGGTGACCCATTCGGCTTCCCGCTCCAGCAACTCCAGGGCCCGGGCCACCCGCGGCTGTCGGGCCAGCGCCTCGACCGCTTCGGGCCCGGCCTCCGCCTTCCGGCTCATGGCCCTCATCGTAGCACCGCCCAAGGCTCAAGGTCTAAAGTCCACCCTGCAAGATTCAGAACATTGGCGCGCGATCCGGTAAACTTTGGGCCGGGGACTTCGGACTTGGGACCTGGGACTTGAGACCCGGGACGCTGGCTCTTACTTGAACTCCAGGCGAAAGGGCATCAGAGCCAGCGGGCGCCCGGAATGGAATGGGCGGGCCAGCGCCAGGGCACGGAGCGGCTCCGCCAGAGCCGGCCTGACCCAGGGCGGTTGCATGCCGGCTGACCGGCTGCTCTCCAGCACAATCTGGAACAGGCTACGCGGCCGGGGAAACGCGACCAGTTGCACGCGCTGGTCCTTGCCAATGCCGGCCTTCAGCTTGGCCAGCTCGACGGCGCGGTCCAGCCCGCCCACCTCATCCACCAGGCCCTTCTGCCTGGCCTGGGTGCCGGTAAACACGCGGCCCCCGGCCAGCCCGTCCACCTGCTCGACGGTCATTTTCCGCGCGGCCGCCACCTTGCGCCTGAACTCCTGGTACATGTCCTGGGCGAACCTCTCGATCAGCCGCTTCTGTTCCGGGGTGTAGGGAAGGTACTCGCTGTCCAGGGTGGCGTTGGGGCCGCGCGCCACGATGTCCTTGGTGACGCCGAGCTTGTCGTAGAGGCCCCGGAAGTCGAGCTTGCCGTAGACCACGCCGATGGAGGCAGTGAGCGTGCCGGGGTCGGCCACGATGGGGTCGCCGGTGGCGGCGATGTAGTAGCCGCCGGAACCGGCCACGTCCGACATGGAGATCACCACCGGCTTCTGGCGGCGCAGTTCGGTGAGCGCGCGCCAGATGCTGTCGGAGGCCAGCGCGTCGCCCCCCGGCGAATCGATGCGCAGCACCACCGCCTTCAGCGAGGTGTCGTCGCGGTGCAGGCGGAGCAGCCGGGA
>CAYVGN010000333.1:1443-3994 GCA_964451215.1 uncultured Acidobacteriota bacterium | reverse complement strand
TGCCGCCCAGGGGACTCACCCCAAACGAAGAAAACCCAGATCGTGTCCACGGGCCGTTGGGCACCGCCGCCATAGCTTCCCCGCCCGCAAGGAGAAGCCCCGTGAGATTATTTAAGTGGCATTGGGCGCTTTCGCCTGTGGCCAGGGCTCCCCAGCCTACTTCTGCCGCCGGGCGCCTGCCGGGGTCTGGCGGCGAAGCTGCTCGTAGTAACGCTCCACGTAACTCTGGTAGAGGAGCGGGATCTCGTCGCGGTGGACGTCGCCGCCGGCCTCGGCGTGCGCAGCCTGCTGCTCGGAGTAAGCCGTGCGCAACTGTTGTTTGCCGGAGGTGACCTCGACCATCACTTCCCCGGTGAGGGTCTGGGAGCGCCGTCCGATCAGCTCGCTGATCTTGCCCATGGCAGCCAGTTGCTCGGCCTCGCGCAGCTCCTTGCTGCCCTCCTCGCGGCCGATGCCGCTGCGGCCTTCCCGCGAGGCTTCCGATTCAGCTTCCTTGCCGCGTCGCCCCGGAGCATTCGGGGATTTCTGCCCCCCTTCGGAGGTCTGCATCTCCTGCGCGTGGGCGCCAGGCTGGCCCTCGGAGAGTTCCCGGCTCGAGCCGGGCATACCACGCTGGGTACGAGCCTGGCGTCCTTGCGCGGCCTCGGACTGGGTCATGGCGCTGGAGGCTACCTGCTGCGAATCACCGCCCTTCGGCTGGATCTTGAGGCGGTTCAGCAGGTTGGCAAACGCGTCGCGAAACTTCTCCAGCAGGCTGTCGCTGTCACCGGGGTGAGCGTCGCTGCGGGGCGCGGCACCGGATTGAGGAGCTTGCTCCTGGCCGGTTCCCAGCGCCAGCCGGTCCCCGGGCGCCTCGGCGCCTTCCTGGTTCTCCGAGCCTACGCTCATCTCCAGCGGCTTGACCCCTTCCGGCGAGTACGCCTGACGCTCGCTATCGCCGGCAAGCGCGGCGGCCAGGGGCTCGTCAGCGCTGGCCACTGGCTGGTCCAAGGCCACGCCGAGGTACTGCCAGTACTCGTGCAACCGCCGGTCCACGCGCTTCCCGTGCGCCGCCTGATGGCGCACCGGCGGGCGCAGGGTGTCCAGCGCGATCTTAGGAAAGGAGCGGCTCAGCTCGAGCCGGCGCGCGATTCCATAACGCAGAGTGAACAGGCCGCCGGCGACCACCGCCAGAAGGGCCGCCAGGTAGAGCGCTCGCGGCGCGCGCAGCGGCACCGCGCGCTGCAAATCCACCTCCTGGCACAGCGCCTCGGCGACCGCCAGTTGTGCGGCTCGCATCTCGGCCGAGCCTAAGCGCCCTGCCTCCGGTCGGAGAAAGTAGTACGCCGTCGAGAGCGTGTCGTGCAGTTCCAGGTTGCGGTCCGCCGCCTGCGCGACTTGGTAGGCCGAGAGTATATGTTGCGCCGCGCGCCGGAAACCGAAAACCAGACTCGCCGCAAGCAGGACCGCCAGCCAGCGCCAATCCAGCACCTCGGCGCCCACCACCAGCAGCAGGACCAGCCCGCCCGCCGCAACGCAGGCGACGCGCGCTGCCTGAACCAGGATCAGGTTCCGCCGCCAGCGCCGCCGTGCCCGCCGGATCAGTTCCTCGAGCGTGCCCGCCACCATCCTTCCTATTATTTCACGCCCAAGCGGCAGGCAGAGCCCGCAGAACTGCCGCTCAAGCCCTACGCTATGCTAGTAGTCAAGGAAAAATGTGACAGAGACATTTTCCGTGGCAGTTCCGGGGGCCTGGCGCCGGGCCAGCAAGGGAAAAATGTCTCTGTCACATTTTTCTGGAGAGGGAGGTAAAGCTATGCGATTCTGCTTGGGAATTCTCGGCGCGTTTCTGGTGTTGACGGGGACCGCCGCGGCACAGCCGACTATCGACAAGAACAGCGTCACCAACGCCGCCAGCTACATTGCCCCGGGGCTTCCCAGCCACGGCGTCGGGCAGGGCGGCATGTTCATCGTGAAGGGCAAGAATTTAGGCGCGGCCGGGGTCCGGACGGCCACGTCATTCCCGCTCCAAACCACGATGGGGGGAACTTCCATCAAGATCACGGTCGGCGGGACCACGGTGGACGCCTTAATGGTCTACGTGGTGGCGGGCCGCGGCGGGAACCTGCCGGATCAACTCGCCGCAATCGCTCCGTCGAACACGCCCGTCGGCGACGGCACCCTGACGGTGACGTACAACAACCAGACCAGCGCCGCGGCGGCGATCCGGATCGTGCGGCGCGCTTTCGGCATCTTCACCATCAATCAGGCCGGCAGCGGGCCGGCGGTGGTGACTACGGCGGAATATGCCGTCAACACCCTGACCGCGGTCGCCCGCCCGCAACAGGCTCTGATCATCTGGGGCACGGGCTTGGGGGCGATCACTGGTGGAAACGAGGCGGGGCCTCCTCCGTTCGGCAACCTCGCGGACAGCTCTGGCGTCGAGGTCCTGGTCGGCGGCAAGCGCGCGACCATTGTGGCCATGGGGCGCTCCGGCTGTTGCGCGGGAGTGGATCAGATCGCGTTCCAGGTACCCGATGGAGTGGAAGCTGTCTCTTATACACATCTCCGA
>CAYVGN010000333.1:0-1433 GCA_964451215.1 uncultured Acidobacteriota bacterium | reverse complement strand
GTGCGGACCGGCGGAGTGACGAGTAATTTCGGATCGATCTCGGTGGCCCGCACGGGAACGGTTTGCTCGGATCCGGCCGGGATTTCAGGCACGGAACTGGAAGCGCTGGCCGGCAAGGCCGAAGTGCGTGTGGGAAACATCAGCTTGGACCGGTCCTCGACGAAGATGAGCCTGCCGCCGCCGTTTGGCACCTTCGAGAGCAAAGGGGATAGCGGCAGCGGGAGCTTCTTGCGGTACCAGGCTGCACAGATCGTCGCCGCCCAGAGCCTGTTCGGCAGCGCCGCGTTTGGAGCTTGCATGGTCTTCACCTACTCGCCCCCGGAGGGTGGCGAGCTGACACAGGTGCCCGAAGTGGAAGATCCGGTGAAAGGCGTTTGGCTGGATGCAGGCGCTGCCCTGACCGTTTCCGGTCCCAAGGGGCAGAAGCAGATGCCCCGGCAGCGCACCGAGGTTCCCGGCAGCTCGCCCATCATCAGTTACTCGGCGCAATTGGGGGGCGGCAGCCCCCTGCCACTTGGCCCTCCGCCGCAGCCGGATTACCTGGACCCCGGGGCCTACACCATCACTGGCCCGGGCGGCCCTGACATCGGGGCGTTCTCGGTCTCACTGAACCTGCCGGCGGCATTCACGACTAACCTGGACAGCATCAACGAGATTTCGCGCGCGCAGGACCTGAGGATCACCTGGACGGGAGGCGATCCCAATACCTACGTCACCATGCAGGGCTTTTCAACGAGCCAGACGGCGGGAGGCTTCTTCATTTGCACGGAGCGCACCAGCGCGCGGCAGTTTGATGTGCCCTCCTGGGTGTTGTCGGTTCTGCCTCCCAGCGCCACCGTGCAAGGGGTAACGGCCGGGTTCCTGACGGTGGCGAACTCGGGTAACCCGGTCCGCTTCAATGCCTCCGGCTGCGACTACTGCACCGCCGGGTACTCGTTCAGCAGCATGAAGATGGTGGCCTACAAGTAGGCTGCTTGGGGGGCCGCTGGGATCTAACGGTTGGACGATCGGGAGCCCCATCGGGGTATACTTGAACCAGCCCGGCAACCGCACATGCGAATGTTGTTTCGGGGATTGCATCTCGCACTTTGGGTGGCGATGGCGGGGTTGCCTGCCCAGTCTCCGCGGCCCGCCTCCGAGGCCGGCCAGAAGCCGCCGGTCCCCAGCCCGGAGTTCGTCATCCGGACCGAGACGCAACTCGTCCTTGTTCCCTTCCACGTGGTCCGCCAGGGGAAATACGTAGAGGGTTTGCACGCCAATGACATCCGACTGCTGGAGGATGGCGTCCCTCAGAAGATCGCGGTCCTCGAAGGACCTACGGGGTCGGGATCCCCCCGGACCATACCCGTCGAGGTCATGCTGCTTCTCGACGTTAGCCTCAGCGTTATGAACTGGAACCTGCTGGATGGCTTGGCCCTCAAGGAGACCCTGCT
>CAYVGN010000332.1:0-3999 GCA_964451215.1 uncultured Acidobacteriota bacterium | reverse complement strand
GCGCAGTCTTCACGACCGTACTCAAGGGAAGAAACTAAGCGGTCACGGTACTAGTTCACAAAGCGCCGCAGGCGGACGCTATTCACCAGCCCGAGCGCCATGAACGTAAACAGCACCGAAGAGCCTCCGTAGCTCATCAGTGGCAGAGGAATCCCTGTGATCGGCATGTAGCCGACCACCATGCCAACGTTCACCAGCACGTGAAACAGCAGCAGCCCCACCACGCCCATGACGATGAACACGCCCGCTCGATCCGGAGCTGTCTGGGCGTTGTGAATGAGCCGCATCAAGACCATGAAGTACAGTAGCAAGGCCGCCAGCACCCCGAAGAAGCCGTGCTCCTCCGCGAAAGCGGCGAAAATGAAGTCCGTGTGGGGAACCGGGAGGAACCAAAGCTGCGTCTGGGTGCCTTTGGCGGTGCCCTTTCCCCACAGGCCGCCGGAACCCACCGCGATCTTGGACTGCACCAACTGGTATCCGGCCCCCAGCGGGTCCCCTTCTGGGTTCAGAAAAGTAGCAAGCCTCGCTTTCTGGTAGGGCTTTAGGGCGAAATGCCAGGCCACCGGCATCGCCAAAGCCGCCAGCAATGCCAGAACGGCTACGTGCTTCAGCCGGATCCCGGCCAGAAACACAGCCATCGCCACGATGGGCACGTAGGTGAGGGCTGTGCCCAAATCGGGCTGTAGCAACACCAACCCCATCGGCACGCCCACCAGCAGCCCGAGCTTCGCCAGGTCCGAGGTGCTGACCTTTTCCTGGCGAGCCTCGCTGAAGTACCTCGCCATGGCCAATATTATCACCAACTTGACAAATTCCGACACCTGAAAGTGAAAGCCGCCGGCCAGCGGGATCCAGCGGCGCGAGCCAAACACCTTCCGGCCCACCACCAGTACCGCCGCCAGCATGGCAACCGAAGCCAGGTACACCAGGGGGATGTGCTCCATCAGCGCGTGGTAGTCAATCATGCTGAGGAGAAGCAACAGGACGGCCCCAGCCAGAATCCAGTAGACTTGCTTTTCGTGGGCGCCGGCGAACCTGGTGCGATAAGTGGCGCTGTAAATTTCCATCACGCCGAGCGCGGAAATCAGCAGCACCAAGCCCAGCAGAAACCAATCAAACCCCCGGTATCTGATGTACTTGGACATGTCATCAACAACAGCCGCTTCGGGCCGCCTTTTCAGGCTTACGGCCAGAGGCCAGGCCGACGAACCCAAGGGGCACCATCAGGGCGACGACCGCAGGTGGGTCGCAGCGGTCCCCTGAGCGCGGGCCACCCCCGGCAGATCGGCCCTGGCGTATTCGGTGCGCTTGAAGCGCGCCCGCTTCTCCCAATAGGTCTTGATCACCTCCCGGACGACGGGCGCCGCCATGTAGCCGTGTTCGCCGTGCTCGTAGAGGCAGACCACGACAATCTCGGGGTCCCGGCGCGGCGCCAGCCCCACAAACCAGGCGTTATCTTTCAAGTTCAAATGCCCGGCCTTAGCGCTCTTGATCAGTTCCAGGCTGCCCAGCTGTGCCGTCCCGGTCTTGCCGCCCACCTCGACACCCCGCAGCCGGGCGCGCCCGCCCGTGCCGCCTGCTTCGTTCACCACTCCGTAGAGGCCCACGGTCACCAGTTCGACCGTTTCGTCTTTCAGAGGGAAGCGGCGGATGTCCTCGAGCCCGGAGTCGGGCCGCTCGGCCCGCACCTCGGAAGGAAACGCCAGGTGTGGTCGGCGGAACACGCCCCCGGAGGCGATGCCGCCGACGACGTAGGCCATCTGCAGGGGCGTCATGGCCACCGAGCCCTGGCCGACGGCCACCGAAATGGTCTCGCCCGCGTACCACTTCTCGCGGAACATGCGCCGCTTCCACTCCGGCGAGGGCATGACGCCTTCTTCCTCGTGGGGCAGGTCAATCCCGGTCCTGCGGCCTACGCCGAACTGCTCCGCGTAGTAGGCCAGCTTGTCAATGCCGATGCGCTGGCCGGCGTGGTAGAAGAACACGTCGCAGGACTGTACGATGGCCCGGTGAAACTCCACGTGCCCGTGCCCGTGCCCCAGCCAACACTGGAAATAGCGGCCGTAGAAGGCGGCCCCGCCCGGACAGCTCACTGCCGTCTGCGGCGTCAGAATCCCTTCCTCAAGCCCCGCGGTCGCCACGATCACCTTGAACACGGAACCGGGGGCCAGTTGCGCCTGGATGGCGCGGTTCAGCAGCGGGTGGTCCGGATCGTTCAGCAACTGCTTCCAGTCCTCGCTGTTAATGCGGACCGCGAACTTGTTGGGGTCTAAGGTGGGCCGGCTGACCATGGCCAGCACTTCCCCGGTCCGCGCGTCCAGCGCCACCACCGCCCCGTTCTTTCCGTCCATGGCCACTTCGGCGGCGGTCTGCAAGTCCAGGTCCAGCGTCACTCGCAAGTCCTTACCCTTGACGGCCGGCTTCTCGTCCAGCTTGCCGACCTCCCGGCCCCGGCTGTCCACCACCGCCCGCCGCAACCCGTCCTGGCCCATCAGGATGTCGTTGTACTGGCGCTCCAGGCCGCTCTTGCCCACGATCTGGCCGGGATCGCAGGCGGCGAACTCGGCCGTGTTCAGCTCTGCTTCGCTCACCTCGCCCACGTAGCCGATAACGGCAGCGGCAAAGCCGTTGCGCGGGTAGAGCCGGCGCTGCACCATCACCACCTCCAGTTCGGGCAAGTCGTCCCGGTGCGCCTCCAGAAAGGCCAGATCGGCTGAAGTGGCGTCTTCCTTGATCACGATCGGCTCGTACTTGGGAGCTTTCTGGAAGCGGCGCACCCGGCCCCACAGCTCTTGCAGCGGAAGGTCCAGCCCCGCGGCAATCCGCGGCAGATGCTGCTCGATGTTCCTGGCCTGCTCGCGCAGCAGCAGGATGCTGAAAGAGGGGTAGTTGGAGACGATGGTCCGCCCTTCCCGGTCAGTAATGCGGCCCCGCGGCGCCAGCAGCGGCAGGCTCTTCACCCGGTTCTGCTCGGCCAGCTCGGCGTAATATTGCGGGTTCTGGATTTGCAGCCGCCAGAAGCCGGTGGCCAGCAGCAGAAAAATGGCCAGCGTCAGGTACTGGATGAACCCGATCTTGTATTGCGCGAACCTGGTGTCGGTGCGCTCCGACATCGAGGGGAAGCTGTTGCGGGACATAGGCGACCAGCGCCGAACCCTTTCGGACTTATTGTAGCAGGCATTCCTGCGCATTCCGCGTCGCGCATTCCGCATTCCCTGCTTCCCCTTCCCGTGCCCCGCGTGAGGCAGGCTGGACGGGCAGGTGGAAAAATGGTTTGATAGCGGGCTTATGCGTTACCTGCTGGCACTGGACGAAGGGACGACAAGCGCGCGGGCCATGGTGTTTGACGAAGCGGGCGAGGAGCGGGCGCTGGCCAGCCGGCCCATTCATTGCTCTTTCCCCAACGAGGGCTGGGTGGAACAGGACGCCGAACAGATCTGGGAAGCGCAACTGGAAGCGGGGCGGGAGGCGCTGGAGTCGGCTGCGGTAGCGGCGCGGGAGGTGGCGGCCCTGGGCATCACCAACCAGCGCGAGACCACCATCCTTTGGGAGCGCGGCAGCGGCCGCCCAGTGGCCCCTGCCATCGTCTGGCAAGACCGCCGCACCGCCGCCTTCTGCGAGCTACTGCGCCGCGAGGGCCGCGAGGCCGAAATCGGCAGGCGGAGCGGCCTGCTGGCCGACCCCTATTTCTCCGGCACCAAGCTGCGCTGGCTGCTGGATTCCAACACCCGCCTGCGGGAGCGCGCCGCGGCCGGCGAGTTGCTGTTCGGCACGGTGGACTGCTGGTTGCTTTACAAGCTGACCTCGGGCCGGGTGCACGCCACCGACGCTTCCAACGCCTCCCGCACGCTGCTGTTTAACCTGGAGCGGCGGCAGTGGGACGACCGCCTGCTGGAGATGCTGGGCGTGCCGCCAGCGGTTCTGCCGGCAGTGGGCGACTCCTCCGGGGTGTACGGCGAAAGCGACGCGGCCTGGTTCGGCGCGCCCATCCCCATCGCC
>CAYVGN010000331.1:0-4000 GCA_964451215.1 uncultured Acidobacteriota bacterium | reverse complement strand
CTGGCTCGGCACGGCTGAAGCCGTGCCCTGACTCGGCCCTTTCAACTGTCATGTATTTACTGGTCTGAGTAATAGGTGTCCGGCAGGGGGCGCCTGCTATACTGTGCGCGGAGCCGAGTTTGCTGCCGGCCGAGCCATTTCTCAGCATCGTCATTCCTGCCTACAACGAAGAAGCGCGTTTGCCCGGGTCGGTGGAGAACATCCGGGCGTACGCCGCGGCCAGGCAGTTTTCCGTGGAGGTGGTGGTGGTGGATGACGGGTCGGAGGACGGTACCGCGGCGGCCGCCTTGCGCGCCGCGGCGGAGTGGCCCGCCGTCCGCCTCCTCCGCAATCCCGGCAACCGCGGCAAGGGCTACAGCGTGCGCCACGGCATGCTGGAGGCCGCCGGGCGGGTGGCGCTGTTCACCGACGCCGACCTGTCGGCGCCCATTGAGGACGCCGACCGGCTGCTGGAGGCGCTGGAAGCGGGCTATGACGTGGCTTTCGGCTCCCGCGCCCTCCGCCCTGAGCTGATCGGGGTGCACCAGTCCTGGTTCCGCGAGACCGCCGGCAAGACCTTCAACCTGCTGGCCCGCGCCATCACCCGCCTGCCCTTTCACGACACCCAGTGCGGTTTCAAGGTGTTCCGAGCTGAAGCCGCGCGCGCCATCTTCAGCCGGCAGCACATTGACGGTTGGGGGTTTGACGTGGAAGTCCTCTACCTGGCCAAGAAGCTCGGCTACCGGGCGGCCGAAATCCCGGTGCGCTGGAGCCACGTCAGGGGCACCAAGATCAGCATGTGGCGCGACAGCGTCCGCATGTTTGCCGACCTGCTGCGCATTCGCTGGATGGACTTGCGGGGCAGATATCGGCTGCCGCCCCAGGGCGCGGTGCCCGCCCAATGAGTGTGGAATGAACTTTAAGCTTTGAACTCGCGGCCCGGCGTCACGAGCGCCCTGTTTGGTCACGGCCGGCCGCATTGTGCCTCTGTGGCTGAACGCTACACCAGGCGGCCGTAGTTCAGCCCCACAAGCAGGAAGGAGAGCGCCACAATCAGCAGGACGGCGTAGCCGGCGAGCCGCCAGCCCAGGATGGACATCCGGGTCAGCGGCGGAGTGTCGCACCAGCGCGCCGAACCCCACTCCGGCCAGCAACCCGCCCACGTGCGCCGCATTGTCAATTCCGGGAATGAACCCGAGGATCAAACCGTAGATGGCCCAGCGGATGTACATGGACTTCACCTGCTGCGCCAGGGCGCTGCGGTGCCGGTAGCCATAGGCGATCATCACCCCCACCAGGCCAAACAGCGCCCCGGAGGAGCCCACCATGACGAAAAAGGCGTGCGCGAAAAAGCTGGCCAGGCTGCTGGCGACACCGGCCAGAAAATAGAGGACCAGGAAGCGGGAGGGGCCGTACAGCTCTTCCACTGCCGGTCCCACGTCAAACAGGACCAGCGAATTGAACAGCAGGTGAATCAGGTTGCCGTGCAGGAAGAGGGCGGTAATCAGCCGCCACCACTCGCCGGCGGTGAGGCGGAAGTAGTCGCGGGCGCCCAGGCCCACCAGGGTCCGCAACGGCAGGTGGCTGAACAGGGCGTCCAATCCCAGGCCGGCACGGGTGGCGGCCAGCAGCGAAATGGTAAACAGGACGAAATTGGCCAGCAGGAGCAGGGTGGTGTAGCGAGCCTCGCTGGGGAGCAAACCCGCGAACAGGCGCCGCAGCCCCGCCCGGTCCAGGGCCGAGAGCCGCTGGTCGCAGAAGGGGCAGCGCGGGTCACGCGCGTCCACCAGGGCGCGGCAGGCCGGGCACACCTTTTGCTTGACCATGCTCGCCCGCAACAGCGAGCGCGCCCCGTCCAGGTAATCGCCCAGCGAGCGCCGATAACGCTCCAGCTTCCACCTCAGGCGGGGGGAGAGAGGCATGGGTCGTTCCATTATAGTACCGTGTTGGGCTCTCAGCCGGGCCTATAATCGGCTCCAGGGTGTGCTTCAATGAACGAGCAGGAACAGAAGAGCGGTACGTTTGAGGACATCGGCCGGGCGCTCGACCGGGAGTTGCAGCGGCTGATTGATTTCGTGAATCAGCGGGTAGTGCCGGCGGCCCGCGAGGATAGCGAGGCGCTGCTGCGAGGCGCCGCTGACCGCTTGCACGCGCTGGCCGACCGACTGGCCGCCGCCCAGGCCCAGGTGAAAGCGGGGGCGCCCCCGCCACCGGAGTTGCCGCAGGGCGAGCCGGAATCCGAGCCGCGCCCGTAGCGAGGCGCAGCCGCAACCCGAGACTTTCGTCCCGGCAGAGGCGGGTCCCGGACGGCCGCCGCTCGGAAAATGCCATGACCGGTCGGCGCGCCCTGGCAATGCTGCTGGCCGCGCTGGTGCTGGCAGCCGCCGGCACTGGGTGCGGCCGCAAGAAAGCGGTCCGGGTTCGTGCGCCCCGCCCTCCCGCTTCCACCGGCGGACCCACCGTCGTTGTCGGCAACCTCGAGTACGGCTTTGCCAGTTGGTACGGCCATCCCTACCACGGCCGGGCCACCTCCAGTGGCGAGATCTACAACATGTACGCCTTCACCGCCGCCCACCGCACCCTCCCCTTCTTCACCGAGGTGGAAGTCACCAACATGGAGAACGGGGACAAGGTGCAGGTGCGGATCAATGACCGCGGCCCGTTCGCCGACGGCCGCATCATTGACCTATCGCTGTCGGCGGCTAAAGCGATCCGCCTGGTGGGGCCGGGGACGGCGCTGGTTCGTGTGAAGGTGCTGCGCGCGCCCTCCTACGTTGCCGCCGCCTCCCGCCCCGCCCGTGGCGGGGCGTGGACCTCGCCGGAGGTAACCCCGGCCCCGATGGCGGCCACCGGCGCCCCGGCGATTTCCTCCCGCTTCACGGTGCAGGTAGGCGCCTTTGCCGATCGGCGCAACGCCGAGCGGCTGCGCGCCGAACTGGCCCGCCGCTATCCCCACTTTCCCGTCAACACCGCACCCACCCCCGACGGCAGTTTCTACCGTGTCTGGGTGGGCAGCGAGCCCAGTGAGGAGCGGGCGCTGCTGGTTGCCGAGCGGCTCCGCAGCGACCGCATCACCGCCTTCGTCGTCCGCCTCGACTGACAAGATTGGCGATTGATTCATCGCTCCGTTGACGATTTCGGCCAACTGTCAGTGCGTCAATCGTCAACTGACCGAATTCACCATTGATTCATAGCGTCATCGGCGCCCCCGAATCCCTGCACAGGCTGGCCGGGCATGTCGGCCACATCCACCTGAGCGACTCCGACGGCACGCTGCACAAGGACGAGACCAGCACCCACGCGCCTTTCGGCGCCGGCAAGGTCAACTTCCGGGAGCTGGCGGGGCATCTTCGCTCGGTGCCCGGCATCTCCTGGTGGTGCGTTGACCTGTGTTTCCGGCCGAACGCCTGGGACCTGGTCCAGTCCAGGCGCGCTTTTCTCGCCCACCTGCTCGCCCTCACCGCCAGCGCATAGGGCAGACACGCGCCCGAGGTCAGGTTTGCCTGGGACAGAGATATCGGCGGGGCCAGGGCACTACTGCACGGCCACAGTGGCAGTGTTGCTGTTGAGCAGCAGGTTGATCACCAATGGCTGCGGGCCCGGGGCCAGTCCCGCCGGCACACGGACGTTCACCTGGTAGAGCCCGGCGAAGCCCGGGGCCAGCCCCGCAAACTGCACTTCGGCAGTTTGGCCTCCAATGGTCACCAGCGGTGCTGCGGCCACCGTGGATAGCGGTTTTGCCGGGGCCGGCTTGCCCGTTTCCACCGCAGGCATGACCGCACCCAGGCCCGTGCAGTAAACCGCGATTACCTCCCCGGTGCCGGCCGGCGCGCCGGAGCTGACCAGAGTCCCATCAGCGTGCAGGGCCGCCGCCGGCCCGCTTCCGGTCTGCGAGACGGTGAAGATGCCCGGGGCGGACGGGACCAGAGCCACCGCAATCGGCTCGCTGGCGGAAACCCCGTTGCTGACCGTGATGCTGGCCGTGTTCCCCGTCACCTCGAACGGGACCTGGGCATTGACC
>CAYVGN010000330.1:0-4018 GCA_964451215.1 uncultured Acidobacteriota bacterium | reverse complement strand
ACTTGGCCTACGGAGGGTCCTGGTGGCGGCCTACCAGGATGACACGACGCTGGGAACCGGGAATGGGTACTGGGCCCTGCCACGCCAGGCCGCCGCCCTCCCTCAGGAGTCGCCCGGCGTCCTCCACGCCTAGAAACAGCGCCAACTGACCTCGGGCCGCCAGGAGGCGCCACAGATGAGGCAACAAGTGCTCCAGGTTCCCCACCGCCCGGACAGTGATCCAGTCGGCCGGTTCCACCACACCGTGGGCGGCCAGATCCTCCGCCCGCTTGGCCTCAACCCGCACCCCCTCCAACCCAGCAGCGCGGATGACTTCCTTGAGAAAGGCCGCCTTCTTCTGCGACGACTCCACCAGCACCAGGTTGATCTCGGGATGCGCGGCCTTCAGCGGCAGCCCCGGGAACCCGGCCCCCGATCCGATGTCGTAGAGAATCCCCGGTCCGAAAGCGATCACCCTGGTCAGGAACAGGGACTCGGCAAAATGGCGCCGAAGAATCTGGTCGGGATCGCGGATGGCGGTCAGGTTGATCCGGGCATTCCAGCGCAGCAGCAGGTCGAAGTGCACGCGCATCACCGCCAGCGCCCGCTCGTCCACGGTGATGCCCATATCGGCCAAAATCCCCGCCAGCCTCCTGGGCCAGCATCCTTCTTCCCCTCTAGGCGGTCGCGCGCGTGCCATCGGCTTTCTGGCGCAGCCTGCTCTGGATGTAAACGTTCAGGATGGTGATGGCGGCGGGTGTGACGCCGGGGATGCGTCCAGCCTGGCCCAGCGTTAGTGGGCGAATCCGCTCCAGCTTCTCCCGCACCTCCCGCGAGATGCCGGGGATGCCCCTGTAGTCAAAATCCTCGGGGATGCGCCGCGCTTCGGCCTTTTTCAGGCGCTCGATCTGGCGCTCCTGCTGCCCCAGGTAGCCTTCGTACTTCACGTCGGTCTCGGCGCACTTCAGCTCCACCAGCGTGATCGGCTCGCCCAGTTCGCGCCGCACCAGCTCGGCCACATCCTCGATCCCGACTTCCGGCCGTTTCAGCAACTGGGCCAGCGCCGGCCGCTCAGCCAGGGCCGCGGCGCCGTCCAGCTTGGCGCAAACGCGCGCCCACAACTGGTCGCCGGGGTCGAACCGCAACTGGCCCAGCAACCGGATAGCGCGGGCGATGCGCTCCTGCTTCGCCAGGAACCCGCGGTAGTGCTGCTCGCTCACCAGCCCCGCCCGGTAGCCGATCGGCGTCAGGCGGCGGTCGGCATTGTCAATCCGCAGGTGCAGCCGGAACTCCGCACGGGAGGTGAACATACGATAGGGCTCATTGGTGCCCTTGTTCACCAGGTCATCAATCAGAATGCCCGTGTAGCCCTGGGTGCGGTCCAGCACAATCGCTTCCCGGCCCTTGATCCTCAGCGCGGCGTTGATCCCGGCCATGACTCCCTGGCAGGCCGCTTCCTCGTATCCGGAAGTGCCGTTGATCTGGCCGGCCAGGAAAAGTCCCGAGATGCGCTTGGTCTCCAGGGTCGGGTAGAGTTCGGTCGGATCCACCGAGTCGTACTCGATGGCATAGCCCGGGCGGATCATCTCCGCATTCTCCAGCCCCGGAATGGAACGTACCATGCCCCACTGCACGTCAACAGGCATGCTCGTGGACATCCCATTGACGTAGATCTCGTGTGTGTCCAGGCCTTCCGGCTCCAGGAAGATCTGGTGCCTCTCCTTGTCGGGGAACTTGACGATCTTGTCCTCGATCGAGGGGCAGTAGCGCGGCCCAATGCCCCGGATCTGGCCGCTGTACAGAGGCGACCGCCTGATGTTTTCGCGGATGATCCGGTGGGTCTCCGGCGTGGTGTAGGCAATGTAGCAGGGCACCTGTTCCCTGTTGATTGAGCGCGTGCGGAAGGAGAACGGCACCGGCTCCGGATCACCCTGCTGCATCTGGAAGCGGCTCCAGTCAATGGAGCGGGCATCCAGGCGTGGTGGCGTGCCGGTCTTCAGCCGGCCGGTGCGGAAGCCCAACCGCTTCAGTGCCTCCCCGAGCAACTGCGAGGGTGGCTCGCCACTGCGGCCGGCGGGATAACTGCTTTCCCCAACGTGGATCAGGCCGTTAAGGAAGGTACCCGTGGTAACGATGACGGCGTCGGCGCGGAACAGCCGGCCATCGCGGAGCTTCATCCCACGCGCCCTTCCAACTACATGTGTAGTAGACGAGCCCCTCTCCACTGCCAGGTCTGCTACTTCCGCCTGCCGGATCTTCAGGTTGGGCTCCGACTCCAGCGCCTGCCGCATCCTGATGCGGTACTGCTTCTTGTCGCACTGCGCGCGCGGCGACCACACGGCCGGCCCGCGGCTGGTGTTCAGCAAGCGGAACTGGATGCCGACTGCGTCGGTGACCTGGCCCTGAATGCCGCCCAGCGCGTCCACCTCCCGCACCAGGTGCCCCTTGGCGATGCCGCCGACAGCCGGGTTGCAGGACATCTGCGCGATCAGGTCCAGGTTGATGGTGCACAGAGCGGTCTTCAAGCCCATGCGCGCCGCCGCCATGGCCGCCTCGCAGCCGGCGTGCCCGGCGCCGATCACGACCACGTCATAGGCCTCGCTGAACCCCGTCAGCATATCGCTCAATTCTATCGTGATTAACGGATGAGCCCAAGCCAGGCCTCCGCCCGGTTCTGTCCAGCATTTGTCTTGAAAGTGGGCAACAGGGTGGACCGGGATTGAAAAACTTCTTCTGAGAAGGTGTTAGGCACAGGTTGCCTCGCAAGCCGGCAGGTAGCAGCCGAGGATGTGTTCGCTGTGGGCCGGATCGCCACAGCCGGGGAAGCGCCTGAGGTAGCGGCGGAGGTGGCGGAAGAAGCACTCGGCCAGGTTGGTGGTGCGCAGGCAGTGTCGCCAGGGAAAGGGAAAGCGCAGGTAAGCCAGCACGCCAGGCAGCTAGTATTTTTCCAGCAGGCCGATTCCCTCCCGGCCGCGCAACCGGGGCACCCGCACCTGCTCCAGGGCGCCCCCCAGCAGTCGCAGCCTGCCTTCGCTAACCATGGGGGTGTCTGCTTTCCGCCCCATGGGGCGCTAAGATGGCTAGAGACACCCTCCTCCCTCCTCCCTCCTCAAATCATTTTCAACAGAAAATGTTATGGTGGGCAAGGGGCCAGCCGAGAATCTCAATCGAAGGTGGCGTGGTGGTTGACCGGACCACAGCCCCGGCCCAGCCCGGGGCTGTCGGCGATAGCGCGAGTGATGAAGCGCTTGGCAGTTTCGATGGCGGCTTCCAGCTCCTGGCCCCTGGCCAGCCCGGCGGTAATGGCAGCCGAGTACACACAGCCGGTGCCGTGGGTGTTCTTCGACGGCAGGCGCCTGGCAGCGAACCGGCGCACCCTGCCCTGGTAGTACAGCACATCCACGGCGTCCTCGCCTAAGTGACCGCCCTTGACCACCACCGCCTTTGGGCCCAGGTCGGCGATGCGGCGGGCCGCCTCCTGCATTGCTTCCACGCTGTCCACCGGTACGTCGGCCAGGGTGGCCGCCTCGTGCAGGTTGGGCGTCACCAAAAAGGTATGCGGAAGGAGGCAGCGGGCCAGGGTTTGCCGTGCGTCGGCCGCGATCAGCGGCGCTCCATGCTTGCTGATCATTACCGGATCGACCACCAACAGGAACGGGAACGTGCGGGCGCAGTCGGCCACCGCCTCGATGACCTCCGCCGTGCCCAGGGCACCGGTCTTGGCGGCCTGCGGCAGGATGTCCTCGATGACCGCCTCGATCTGCTCGCGCACCAGGCGCGGGGCCAGTGTTTCCACGGCGCTGACCCGCTGGGTGTTCTGCACCGTGACCAGCGTGATCACCGCCATGCCGTAGACGCCGAACTGGTGGAAGGTCTTCAGGTCCGCCTGGATCCCCGCCCCGCCCGAAGGATCGGAGCCGGCAATGGTCAGCGCCACTGGCTTCATATGGCTGATGATATCCCAGCGGGCTGAGAGAGCGGAGCCAGGAGTCAGGAGCCAGGAGTCAGGAGTCAGGAGTCAGGAGTCAGGAGTCAGGAG
>CAYVGN010000329.1:0-4099 GCA_964451215.1 uncultured Acidobacteriota bacterium | reverse complement strand
GGCGGGAAGGCCCAAAAGTAGGCGCGCCAGAAGAAGTCGGCGGCGCCGCGATCGGCGTGGATCTGGGTTTCGGAGGCACGAAGGAGCTGGACCAGGCGGCCGGGCCCGGCCCCGGGCGGAAACTTCCAGACGCGCACGCGGCCCTGCAGGCGTGCGGCCAGAGCAAGGCCGCGCAGCCAGGCCAGAGCGCGGCCGCGGAACACCAGGCGGGCCGCCCACAACGCCTGTGCCAGCAGCACGCGGGGCAGCAGCAGGGCCAGCGCGCCCCGGCGAACATAGCGCGCCGCCAGCAGGAGCTGGTGTGCGGTGAGCCAGGTGGCCACACGGGGATCGAGATCACCTTCCCCGCCGGTGGAGGCGCTGCCTTGGTGCCAGGCGATTGCCTCCGGCACGTAGCGCGCCCGGAAGCCGGCCAACTGGGCGCGCAGGCAGAAGTCCACGTCCTCTAGGTAGGCGAAAAAGCTCTCCTCGAAGCCGCCGACGCGCTCAAAGACCTCGCGACGGATCAAGCAGGCTGCGCCGGAAACGGCCAGGACCGGGCGCGCTACGTGCCGGAGGCAATCGCCTGGCCCCGAGGCCGTGGCCCAGGCGGGCGGCAGCGAAGCCTAGCGACAGCGCGTCGCCGGCGCCGTCCAGTGTGTCGGGACGCCGCCGCTCCAGCGTCCGTCCGGTCAACAGGGCACATTCCGGGTGGCTGTCGAGCGCCGCCAGCAGGCGGGCCAGCCATTCCGGGTGCAGTTCCACGTCGTTGTTCACCAGCGCCACGAAGCGCGAGTGGCTGGCGGCCAGACCCCGGTTCACCGCCGCGGCAAAACCCAGGTTCTCCGGCAGCCGCACCACGCGGGCCCCCGCCAACTCGGCGATTTCCGCCGATCCGTCGGTGGAGCCGTTGTCCACCACCAGGATCTCGGCCTGCGCGCCGCGCTGCTGGGCGAGCGAGCGCAGGCAGGCGGGCAGGCGCGCGGCCCCATTCCAGTTGGGAACGATAGCCGTCGTCTGCCGCTCGCTCACCGCAAAAACCTCTTCTTAGAGGAGATAACTCTGGACGCCTCGGAACACCGCGAAACCACGTGCCGTCAGGGCTGCCGAAGGTGCGCTCCCTGATCCCGCAGAGCGGGACGCCTGGGATTAGCGGCGCGCGGCGGGGAGGGCGGGCTGGCCCCGCGCTTGCGGCCCTTCGCCGCCGGCTTGGCGGGCGGCGGCATCAGGCGGCGTACGGTCGCTTCCAGGTTCTGCTCAGTGTTGGCGAACCAGTCCTTGTCCAACAGGTGCTCCGGGTTCCGCTCTTCCAAGATTTCACCGGTCGGCGAGATGAAGAAGAAGACGGGAACATGGAAGTTGGGGCGCAGCGGGTTGATCCCCAGGTAGTTCATGGCTACCACCATGTCGCCGAAGACTATCGGGTAGGTCAGGCCGTGCTCTTTGCGGTACTCCCGGATGGCGGGCAGGCCACGCGGGTCGTGCGAGATGCCGATGACCATGAAATCGCGGCCGGCAAACTCCTCGTACAGCTTCTGCAGCAGCTTCCCCGCCTTCTGGCAATGCGGACAGGCAGGCTGCAGGAATTCCAGTACCACGAGCTTGCCGCGAAACGACGATAAGGTGAGCGAGTTACCATCCTGGTCAAGCAGGGTGAAATCCGGGGCGCTACGCGCCCAGGCACCGTTCCCGGCGGCCAGCAGCAACAGAGCGACCGAGGCCACAAGAACAGCGAGACGCGCCTTCATCGAGACCTCTTTCCTGTGTCCCATGCCGAATGTGGGCTACGGAGCAGAAGCGCAAGGGCATCCGCTTCGCCCCTCTGGCAGCCCGCCTCGCGCGCCCGTCGGCAGGCGGAAGCAGCCGGGCGCGCGGAATTGCGCGCTATTTCGCGTGCCGCATGCCGCTTGCCGGGCTGGAAACAGCCGCCAGCGAAGGCCTTTCTGTTGCCGCCGGCCGGCGATCCCGCAGCAGGTCCCGGTAAGCTTGCTCCAGCCTCCCCAACACCACGTTGGCATCCCACCTTTGTTCGACGCTCTGGCGGGCGCGGCGGGCCAAAGCTTCCGCGCGGTCGGGATGTTCCAGCAGTTCTATGATAGCAGAGACAAAGTCCGGGGCATCTCGCGCCAGCAGCAGTTCCCGGCCGTGGAGCAGGCCCAGCCCCTCGGCGCCGAGCGGCGTGGAGATAACGGGGATGCCGGCGGCGAACGCCTCCAGGATCTTCACGCGCACCCCGGCGCCGCTGAAGATGGGGGCCAGGAAGAGGGCGAAGCGGGCCAGCACGTCGCGGATTTCTGGGACCATACCCAGCAGGCGAATGCCAGGCTCCCGGCACAGCATCTCCACCTCGGGCGTGGGGTAGGCGCCGACCACCATCAGTTCTGCACGGGGTCGCGCCGCCCGCAAGGGGGGCATCACCTCGCGGACCAGGAAGCGCAAGCCACCCAGGTTGGGGGCGTGGCGGAAATTGCCGACGAACAGCAGGGTATCCGGCTGGCGCCCCCCAAACACCGGCGTGTACGCGGAGGTGTCCACCCCGGTGCGCAGGTCCGCCCGGACGGGCGGCCCCTTGGTTCCCAGTAGCGACTCCAGCAGGCGCCGTTCGGTCGGGCTGCACGCCTCGACCAGGTCCATACGGCGCAGGAGCCGCAGCTCGTAGCGGAGCGCGCGCAGCCATTCTATCAGGGTCTCGGCGAACTCGGCCGGCGAGCGGGCGCGGAGCAGCGCCCGCCGCGCCGACTGAAAATAGACGTCATGCTCGAACAGCGCGGTGGGCGTGTGACGCCATCCCCCCGCGAAATGCCCCATCTGCGTGTACTCCACCTGGACCAGGTCAATCCGGTGCCGCCAGATCAGGCGATGGACACGCCGCTCGAACTCCGGGCTGAGAAAGCAGCGCACCGAGTAAGGCAGCAGGCCGAGAAAGTCGCGGCGGGGCGGAAAGTTGCGCAGCACGCATTCGACCGAGCTGGCGTGCCGCTCCAGCCGGCGGTTCGACTCCAGTTCCTCGGGCCGTTCCACAAAGGCCAGCACGTGAACCTGGTGCCGGCGGGCCAGGGCCCGCACCGTCTGGTACATGAACACGCCGCCGCCGTGCGTCGGCGGATATAGCGAGTAGGGGGCCAGAAACAAGATGCGCAGCGGCTGGCCCTCCTCCAGCGGGGCGGCCGGCAGGAACCGGTCGCGGTAGTAGGCCGGCAAGGGACGCACCAGCGCCTCGCTGTCGGCGATGACCGCCAGGCGGCGCGCTCGCCAGCGCCGCCCCAGCGCCAGCGGCCAGACGCGCAGCGCGCCCAGGTAACCGGCGGGCGTGGTGTGCCCTGTTTCGCCGCCGACCACAAACGAGAACAGCACGCCCAGGTACAGGAAGAAAAAGTGCTGCGCCAGCCGCCCCCAGCCGTGCACGTTCTTCCACACCATCAGCACCTGGTTCTTCTTCAGGATGGCGGCAATGCGCGCCGGCGAGAACCGCTTCCCGATCGTGCCCCGGTGCTCGTGGTGCACGACCGCCCGCGGCTGGTACAGCACCTTCCAGCCGCGCTTCCAGGCGGCGTAGGAAAGGTCGGCGTCTTCCACGTAGAAGGGGTGGAAGAGCGAGTCGAAGGCGCCCAGCTCCAGGAACTTCTCGCGGTCGTAGGCCGTGGAACCGCCCCCTGCGTAAAAGGTGGGGTAGAGCTCGTCAACGTCCTCGATGAGGTGGCCCAGGCGGAAAAAACCGTCTTCGTAGCGGCCCTCGGTGAAACCCGTTTCTTCGCGCCGCCTGTCCTGGTCGGTGAAAAAAATCTGCGCGCTGACGGCGAACACGGCGGGATCGGTGAAGCCCTCCAGCAGCCGCTCGAAGCAGTCCGGCTCAACGCGCATGTCGTTGTTCAGGATCACCACCAGGCGGTTGCGCGCGGCGCGAACCCCGGTGTTGTTGCCGCCGCCGAACCCGAGGTTCCGCTCCAAGCGCAGCAGGCGCACCTCGGGGAACTCCTGCCGCAGGAATTCGGCCGTCCCATCCTGGCTGCCGTTGTCTACAACGATGACTTCGTTGTCAGGGTGGAACGACGCCGCGCGGAGGACGGAGGGCAGGAACTTCTCCAGCAGGTCGCGGCCGTTCCAGCTTGGAATCACCACG
>CAYVGN010000328.1:1534-4123 GCA_964451215.1 uncultured Acidobacteriota bacterium | reverse complement strand
ACGCGCTGGTTTCCGACACCTACGCCGACGAGCGCGGTCCGGCCCTGAACCTGCTCGGCATCTTCTTCGGCTTCGGCGCCATCGCCCTGCCGCTGACCATCGGGGGCATCGCCGAGCGTTTCTCGCTGGGGCGAATCTTGGCGGGCGCAGCCCTATTGCCTCTGGCCTGCGCCGCCGCCTATGCCGTGCTGGCCTTCCCGCCGGCGCGGGAGGCGCGCGGTTTCCGCCTGGCCCAAGCCCTGTCGGTGGGGCGTAACCCCCACGTGCTGCTGTTCGCCTTGCTGCTGTTCTTTCAGTCGGGGAACGAGTTCACCGTGGGCGGCTGGATTTCCACGTTTGTGGCCCGGGAGACGGGTGCCGGCCAGAGCTACGCCACCTGGGTGCTGGCCGGATACTGGGCAGCGATCATGCTGGGCCGGCTGTTTTCGGTGAGGTTGCTGAGGCGGGTGTGCGACGCCAACCTGGTCGTTGCTTCCGGGGCGCTGGCGGCGCTGGCCACGGCGTTGCTGCTGGCCGTGGAACGGCCCGCAGCGGCGGCGGCCGCCGTCGCTCTCATGGGTCTTTCCTACGCCCCCATCTACCCTACCACGCTGGGCATGGCCGGCGACCGCTTCCCACGCTTTGCCGGCACCGTCTTCGGCGTCCTGTTCTCGATCGCATTGATCGGGGGCATGACTTTCCCCTGGGCCGCGGGGCATCTGGCGCAGTGGTCGGGCTTCCGCGCCAGCCTGGCCCTGCCGCTGCTCGGCGCCTGCGGCGTCACCGTCCTGGCTCTGGTCATCCTTCGTGTCTCGCCTTCTGCAAAGCTCGAAGTGGGAAGGCAGAGAGGCTGCGGGGTGTCTTCGCCCGCGCGGATCAGTCCAGACTGTGGAGGGCCTGGTCCAGGTCAGCGATGATGTCGTCGGCGTCCTCGATGCCGACCGACAGCCGCAGCAGGTTATCGCCGATCCCTAGCTGCTGTCGCAGGGCGGGGCTCAGGTCCCGGTGAGAAGAGATGGCGGGGTAAAGGACGAGAGTCTGGACATCGCCCAGGCTGGTGGCCTTCAGGCACAACTGCAGCGCGTTCACGAAGCGGAAGACTTCCTGGCGGCCGGCGCCGCGGATGGCGAAAGTCACCAGCCCTCCAAACATGCCCGCTGGGAACAGGCGCGTGGCCAGAGTGTGGTCGGCGTGGTCGGGCCTTCCAGGGAAATGCACGCGCTCGATGCGCGGGTGAGTGGCCAGCCAGGAGGCCAAGCGGCCGGCGTTGGCGCAGTGCCGCTCCATGCGCAACGGGAGCGTTTTTAGGCCGCGCAGGGTGAGCCAGGCCTCGAAGGGCGCCAGGATCGGGCCGGTCAGGCGCGAGAAGTGGCGCAGGTTCTGCCGGTGTTCCTCGCGGGCCACGACCAGCCCTCCGACCAGATCGCCGTGACCGCCCAGATACTTGGTGGCGCTGTGGACGACGAAATCAGCGCCCCAGACCGATGGCCGCACCAGCACGGGCGTGGCCAACGTATTATCCACCACCAGGCGCGCGCCTGCCCGCCGCGCCTCGGCGCAGATGGCCGGCAGGTCGGCGACCCGCAGCAGGGGGTTGGAGATGCTTTCCAACAGCACCACGTTGGGGCGGTACTGGGCGATCTCCCGCTGCCGTTCCTCCGGGTCGTGAAGGTTGGCGAAATGGACCTCAGTGCCGAGCCGCCCGAAAATGTCGGAAAGCAGCTTGTAGGTGACGCCGTAGATGTCGCGGGCGGCCAGGATTCGGCTGCCCGGGCCGACCTCGGCTGCCAGTAGCGCCAGGTGCAGGGAAGCCATCCCGGAAGCCGAGGCCACCGCCGCCTCGGCCTCTTCCAGCGCCGCGACCGCCTCTTCCAGCGCCGCGCTGGTCGGGTTGTCATGCCGGGAGTAGGTGAAGCCCGAGCGCAGCCCTGCGAAGATCTCCTCGATGGTTTCCAGCCGGTCGTAAAGAAAGGTGGCGGAGCTGTAGATGGGCGTGGAGATGGGCCGCCCCTCGGGAGGCTGCTTGCGCTCGCCGCAATGGATGGCCCGGGTAGCCAACCCGCGCCTGGGCCGCTTGGTCATGAGGAGATGATACAGGACTCCGGGAGCCTGGCCGAGGCTGCGGCCGGGGTCCGGGACCGGCGGACTCATTCGGAGGCGGGCCTGGAAATCCCCGCCTCAGACATGCGCACGGCCAGCTTGCGCAGGGCCTCGGAAACCACCCGGACGTCCTTTCTGATCTCGTTAAAAAGCTCGCTGTCCAGGGCGCCACTAGCCGCGCGCTCGGCGGTGAGTTCCAGGGAAGCAGAGGCCACGGTGAGCGGGTCAACGGCTTCCGAATAGAATTCCTGCAGCAGGCTGGTCAGCTTCTCGCTCTGCTCACAGAGGCGGTTGAATTCTGCGGTGAGGGCCTGGAGGTGGGCGTTGTTGCGCTGTAGCTCGCGTTCCAGGACCGCACGCTCCCTCTGCGCCCGCTCGGCCGCCTCGCGCGCCGACTGCAGTTGGGCCACCTGCCGCCGGTGGCTGTGGAGTTCCTCGCGGAGCAGCTCGATCTCCTCGGCCTGGTCGGCCAGTTGGCGGTCCGCCCGGTCGGCCTGGAACTTGAGCTGG
>CAYVGN010000328.1:0-1524 GCA_964451215.1 uncultured Acidobacteriota bacterium | reverse complement strand
GTTCCTGCTGTGCGGCCGCCGCCGCCTTGTCCAGGTGCGCCTGCCTCACCTCGGCTTCCGCCTCCGCGTCGGCTGCCTGCAAGCGCCTCACCTCAGCCCGCAGTTCGGCCTGTTGGCGGTCGGCCTCGGCCAGGTTGGTCTGGTAAGCCGCCTCCCGGCTGGCGAGCTGGTCGCGCAACGACGCCAGTTCGACTTCGCGCCGGGACAGCAACTGGCGGATCGAATCCAGCTCTTGTTGCAAGGTGGAGAAGCGCGCCGCAGCCGCTTCCTCGGCGCGGGCCAGCTTCTCCTTCAGGCCGGTGATGGCTTCCTCGCGGGCGGCTTCCAGGGCCGCGATACTGGCCTCTTTCGAGCGCAGGACTCCGCGGAGCTGTTCGATCTCGCGAAGGGCGCGCTTTTCGGCCTCTTCGCCGGCATGCCGGGCGCGCTTCAGTTCCCGCTGCAGCTCCTTGATCGTCGCTTCGCGGCGCTCCGCTTCCTCCCGGCTCCGGGCGAGTTGTCCGCGGAGTTTCTCGCCTCCCGCCTCTGAGGCGGCAAGCTTCTTCTCCAGGCGGGAGAGGAGCTGCGGGCGCTCGGTGGCTGGAATCTCCTCTCCGGCTGCCGTGCTGATGGTCTGGCCGCGGCTGCGGAAGGGGCCGAACAAGAAGCGGCGGAGGTGCACCGCCGGGCTGGCCCAACGGGCCTGTCCAGCCGGGGCTGCGGGCGGCAGAGCGGGGGGCGCCGCGCTCCCGCCGCCGGCGGCTGAGGGAGCCGGTTCTGGCGGCGCTGCGCGTTCTGCCTGTCGTTGCAGCGCGTTCCGCAGTTGCCTGGCCTGCTCCCGCAACAGGGCCGCTTCCCGCTCAGCCTGCTCCGCTCGGGTGCGCAGTTCCTCCAGCGCTTCTGGCTGCACGCGCGCCAGTTCGGCCCGAACGCGGTCCAGCGCGGCTTGCGCTTCCGCGGCTGTGGCCTGCCACTGGCCCAGTTCGCCCCGCAGTTCGGCCTCCCGCCGGGAGGTTTCCTCCAGGTTCCGGCGGACAGCCGAGGCGCGCTCGGCGCGGGCCGCTTCCAGTTCCAGGTCGCGCCTGGTCAGCGTTTCCCGGACCGAGTCGAGTTCCTCCCGCAAGGCCGCGGCCGGAAGGGCCGATTCCTGCTCAGCGCGCTCCAGTTGTTCTCTCAACTTCGCCAGCGCCTCTTCCTTGCGGGCTTCCAGTCGCACGATGGCCTCGTCCCGGTCGCGCACGTCCTTATCGGCTCGTTCCAGTTCGCGCCGCCACTGCCGGTCGGCCTGCGCCGCTTCCTCCCTGGCTTGCTGCAACTCGTGGCGCAGTTCCTTGACTTCTGCTCCGAGTTCCCAGGCCTGCTTCTTGCGGCGCTCCAGTTCCGCCCGGAGTCGCTCAGCGGCCGCTTCGGATTCGGCCAGCCTGTCTTCCAGCCGCTGCCGGATTTCCGGCGCCAAAGCGGTCCCTGCCGCCGCGGCCGCCGCAGAGGCGCGCCGTCGCCGGAACAGCCGGAAGAAAAAGGAGGGGCGGCGCGGGTGACCGGGGG
>CAYVGN010000327.1:0-4167 GCA_964451215.1 uncultured Acidobacteriota bacterium | reverse complement strand
GTCGGGGTTGACGGCCTTGCCCACGTCGTAGGCCGCCGCCAGGCGCACGATCTCGGCGGGCTCCTGCAGGAACGAAATCCTGCGGAGAGTCTCGTAGCCGCGACGGCAGTGGGTGCGCATCAGCTCGCGCTCGGAGTCGGTGAGCGGGCCGGGCTTGTGCAGGATCGAGTCGGGGATGCCGATCTTGCCGACGTCGTGCAGGTAGGCGCCGCGGGCGATGGTGCGGATCATGTCCGGCTTGATCCCCATGGCTCTGGCGATGGCGATGGAGAAGGCAGTCACACGCCGGGAGTGGCCCTCGGTGCCGGAGTCCTTCAGGTCCAGCGCGCTGCCCAGCGCTTCCAGCGTGTAGTCGTAGGAGCGTTCCAGTTGCTGCAGGGCCTCCTCCAGGCGCCGGGTGCGGTCGGTCACCAGCTCTTCCAGGTGGAGCTGGTAGCGCTGGTTGTCTTCCACCAGGCGGCGGCGCTCCAGCGCGCGCCGCACCGAGAAATAGAGCTGGTCCTTCTCGAACGGCTTGACCAGGTAGTCGTAGGCTCCCTTGCGGATGGCCTCCAGTGCCACGCGGATGTCGTGCACCGCCGAGAGCATCACCACCGGCAGGTCAGGAAAGTTCTCCAGCACGCGCTCCAAAAAGACCATGCCGTTCATCTCCGGCATGATGATGTCGGACAGCACCAGCCGGTAGCGTTTGGGGTCGTCCTGGATCATGGGGAGGGCTTCCAGGGCGGTGGCCGCAGTGTCGCAGCGGTAGCCTTCCATCTCCAGCAGCGAGGAAATGATCTCGCGGATGGGCTCCTCGTCGTCCACGATGAGCACTGTTTCGGCCTCGGCCACAGCGACTCTCCCAGCAGTAGGTTTTTGGTCGCCAGCGATCCCGCCTCACTGGCAACGAGCGAGATACCCGGGCTTAGAATAAGATGGCGAGGAGGCGGTATTGTAGCATACGATTCCCGGCCCGCAAGGGAGGGGGACAGGCGGCGTACCGCTTTGGTACAGTAACGACAGATGGCCCCGGACCTGCTCGGGATATTCCTGGTACAGACGACGGCGCTGGGGGTGCTGCTGATCTGCGGCCTGTTGGTGTACCGGGTCTTTCCGCAGCGGTACCTGCTGTTGTGGAATGCCGGGTGGCTGCTGTACCTGGCGCACCTGGCCGTTTCGGCGCGCCCGGACTGGTCTGCCGGCCTGCTGGCGCTGGGACTGCTGCTGGCGGCCCAGGCGGTACAGGCGGGGGCGGTGGGAACGGCCGCCGGCCAGGCCGCCTCCTTCCGCTGGCTGGCGCCGGTGGCGGTGGCCGCCTTTCTGGTCGAGGCTCTGGTCTGGAGCGCCTACCCGGGGGCCCGAAGCTGGCCCTGCTTGATCGGCTACCTGCTGTTGGGCCTGATCGCCGCTACCTGGATGTTGCAGTACGGGCGGCGGCATCACGGGCTCGGTCCCACCCTGTTGACCATCGCCCTGCTGCTCCGGCTGATCCACCTGCCCGACCTGTTGCGCTTTCAGCCGCTGCTGCGCTTCTTCATCCCGGAAGCCGCCAGCAGCGTGCTGGCCATGCTCTCGATGTTGGTGCTGGCGCTGGACGCCACCCGGCAGCACCTGCGTTGCAGCGCCGCTCCCGGGCTGATTGCCGCGGCCGGCACCGACTACACAGCTCCCGGCCGGTCCGGCCCCGGCGACCCCCGCAAGATCGCCGCCGAAATCCAGCGCGTCTTCGAACCAGCCTTCTCCTCGATCCACCTGCTGGAGCCGGGAGCGCCGCCCGACCCGGAGGCCGAGTTCCTGCTGGCGGCGCTGCCGCGCCCGCCCTCGGGCCAGCCGCTCTACACCACCGTTCTGGACCCGGAGAAAGGCCAGGAGGCCGCGGCCTGGCTCAAACAGCGGAGGCTACGCTGGGCGGTGGTCGTGCCCATTGTTCATTCGCGCCTGGCGGAAAACGCACTGGCTGGTGTCTTCGTTCTCGGCTATCGCGCGCGCCGCTGGATCTCGCCGGAGACCATGAAGGCGCTGATGATCGCCGGGCGGCAACTGGGCATCGTGCTGGAGAACAGCCGCCTGCTCCAGCAACTGGGGCACGCCTACCGGGAGTGGGTGAACACCATGGATGCTATCGGGGACCTGATCCTGGTGCACGATCCCCAATATCGCATCCAGCGGGTGAACCGGGCCCTGGCCGGCAGGAGCGGGTACGAGCCGACGGCAATGATCCATCGGCTGTGCCGGGAGGTGCTGCCGCAGGCCTCCGGCTCCCCCTGGCAGGATTGTCCATTCTGTGAGCTGCCGCCTCGAGGCGACACCTTCGACGAGAGCCTGCACGGCTACTTCCTGGTTTCTACCACCCGCTACCCGCCCGAGGATCCTACCTGGATCCTACACGTGGTGAAAGACATCACCGAGCGGAAGCAGGCCGAGGAGAAGTACCGCACCATGTTCGAGAAGGTGCACGAAGGGGTGTTCATCTCCACACCGGCCGGCCGCTTCATTGACCTCAACGACGCCATGGCGCGGATGCTGGGCTACGAGCGGGACGAGTTGCTGGCCGTTCACACGCCTTCCCTCTACTGCTCGGAGGAGGACCGCAAGCGTTACCTCCAGGAGATGGAAGCGGAGGGCTATGTCAGCGATTACGAGGTGCGGCTGCGGCGGAAGAGCGGCGAGGCCATGATTGGCCTGGAAACCAGCTTCGCCACCCGCGACAAGAGCGGCCGCATCGTGCAGCTGCAGGGCTTCCTGCTCGACATCACTGCCCGCAAGAAGGCCGAAGAGGAGCTGCACCAGCACGTGGCCTCGCTGTCGGCGGTCAACCGCCTGGCCGAACGCCTGACCGGGTCGCTGGACGCCCAGGAACTGCTGAAGATCGTGGTGGGCGAGCTGCGCTCCATTTTTCCCTTCGACACGGTGGCTGGCTACCTGATCAACGCCGAGAAGAAGACGGCTGTTCGCATCGCCGGGGAGGGCTTCGGGCAGCCGGACGGGGCACAGGCTCTCCCGCTCAGCGACAAGTTCCTGGCGGCGCTGGAGGCCGACCGCCGTGCGGTGGTTCCCCTGTCGGAGCTGCCGCCGGCCTCGCCCGACGTTGCCGCCTTGCAGCAGGCCGAAGGACTGCGCAGCGTGGTTTGCCTCCCCTTGCGCGGTGAGCAGCTTCTGGGGGGAATCACTCTCGGCTGGCGAACCGAACGGCAGCTCACCCGGGCCGAGGAGAACCTGCTGGGGGCCATCGGGCGGCAATTGAACGCAGCGCTGGAAAACGCCGGCCTCTATCAGCAGGCCCGCCGGGCCTACGAGGAGCTACGCCGCACCCAGGAGCAACTGCTGCAGAGCGAAAAGATGGCTGCCCTGGGCCAGCTCGTCTCCGGCGTGGCCCACGAGCTGAATAACCCCCTGACGGCGGTGATCGGTTATTCGCAGTTGCTGGCGCCCCACGTGGCCACGCCGCAGGGCAGCGACTACCTGAACAAGATCCTGCACCAGGCCCACCGCACCCACAAGATCATCCAGAACCTGCTCAGCTTCTCCCGGCAGAGCAAGCCCGAGCGGCGGCTGCTGGATTTGAACCACCTCATTGAGGAGGCCCTGCTGCTGCGGGAGTACGACCTGCGGCGGAGCAGCGTGCGGCTGGAGCGACGCATGGCCCCCGGACTGCCTCTGGTCCACGGCGACGTCCAGCAACTGGAGCAGGTGTTCCACAACATCATCAGCAACGCCTGCGAAGCCATCCAGGAGACCGGCTCGGGTGGGGCGCTGAGGGTGAGCACCTACGCAGCCGACGGCAACGTATACGCCGAGTTCGCTGACGGCGGGCCGGGCATGATCGAGCCGGCCCGCGTCTTCGACCCCTTCTACACCACCAAGACCGTCGGCAAGGGCACCGGGCTGGGGCTGAGCATCTGCTACGGCATCATCAAGGAGCACGGTGGCGAGATAGTAGCGATGAACAACCCTGGCGGCGGCGCCACCTTCCGCGTGCGTCTGCCGGCGGCGCGATCCGGCCCCACCGCCGGCCCGTACTATTGACTCGAACCTGTCTCATAGATGCGCGATGTGACGCCCTTCGCGAAACTTGGTTGCGCCTCAGGGGCTGAAGCCCCCCTTTTACGGGCCTTTTGCGGCACGGCTAAAGCCCAATGTCACTTACTTAAGCTTCTGGGTTTGCCTGGGAGCGCATCCCGCCCT
>CAYVGN010000326.1:0-4174 GCA_964451215.1 uncultured Acidobacteriota bacterium | reverse complement strand
GAACCCGCGACCAACAGCTTGGAAGGCTGTGACTCTACCACTGAGTTACTCCCGCTGCCCCAGCGTGGCCCGGCTCCCTCCCCACCGTTGAGCCCGGGCTTGGCACCCCGGCCGCCAGCACTGAACTCACTCTGCGTTCGGGGATCACTCTGGTGGCTGCCTCAGCTTGTGGAGCTGGCGAAGGGACTCGAACCCCCGACCGTCTGATTACAAATCAGATGCTCTACCAGCTGAGCTACGCCAGCCCGGACAAATCCACCATCATAGCCCGAAGGGACGCAGACTGCAACCACCTAAGACACGTAAACCCTCCCAGGCGGGTCGCCTGGTAGACCGGGTTCCGGTAAAATTCTAGCATTGCCCAATGAAAAGGAAAACAACTTTTTGATCCTTCGCCGTAACCTGCTGCTTTTCTTGATCCTCCCCGTATTCCTGGCGGCCGTGCTGGGATTGACCTGGTGGTACGTCCGCTCCAGGGCCGTGGCGAGCCGGGAAGACTTTCGCTATCTGCCGGCCGACGCCACCATAGCGGCCTGTCTGGACCTTGCCGGCCTGCGGGAAAGCTCCCTGGTGCGCCGGGCGCTGCGCAGTCAGGCGCCACCCCAGTGGGAAGCCGACTACGCCGAGTTCGTTCGTGAAACCGGCTTCAACCTGGAGCGCGACCTCGATGTCGTCTCGCTGGCCATTTCCGGGCCGCAAGGCAGGCGGTCAGTCCATGCCGTGCTCCGGGGCCGCTTCGACCGGGAGCGGATCCGGCAGTACGCAAGCCGGCACCGCCAGGCCACTTCCTCGTACAGAAGCCGCACCATCGACACGTTCGTCGGGCCTTCGGGCCGTGTGTTTCGCCTGGTTTTCCTGGGCCGCGATCGCCTGGGCTTTTCCAACGCAGCCGATGCGCGCGCCATCGAAGACATGATCCGGCAGGCGGGGGAGTCTGGCCGGAGCTTGCGGGAGCGGCTGGAGGAGCTGCACGTCTTTGATCATGTACCGGCGGGCGCACAGGCCTGGGTCGCCGCCGACTGGGAGCGGTTGGGCAGCGTCAGCGTCCCCGCCGGCCTTGGCTCCGGCGGCGCCTTCTCCGCCGAACTGCTTCGCGGGGCGCGCCTGGGCCTGCTGGGCGCCCGCGTGGGGGACAGCGACGTGGAGGCGCACCTGGCCGCCGAGTTTGCCAGCGCCGCTGACGCCCAAAAAGCCGCTGAGACGCTCTCCGCCCTGCGCACGCTGCTCAAAGGGCTGGCCGCCCGGCGGGGCGGAGCGGCGGGCGGCGAACTGGCCCGCGCCCTGGAGGGCCTGTCCATCAGCGTGGAGGCAAACGCGGCCGTGATCCGCTGGAAGATCGCCGGGCGGGTGCTCGAGCAACTGCTCTCCCAATCCGCCGCCTGGAGCAGCGGAGCGGCTCCGCCTCAGCTCGGCCCCTCAACCCGACAACTTCCCCACCCAGCACCGTTTGGGCAGGCGCTGGAGGTGCTTGGTGTCGGGCACTAAGGAGCGGGCGGGGCTGAAAGCGTTCCATCCTCCGCCACCCGGATGGCGCTGGCCGCGAAATCCTCCTGGGAAAGGGTCCGCACCATCGGAATAATGGCGCCCTGGGGATCGGGACGTGGGCCGCCTGGCTTCTCCTGCTTGACCGGATGAATTCTTCCGCCCAGGAACTCCCCGTCGCCGGCTAGGCGGACCTCTAGGATAAGCGACAGCCCGTTTGGGCCCGAGAGATTGAACTTGCCGTACGTTGCGAAGTTGCCCAGCGAGTAGGCAATCAACCGCTTCCGATAAACCTCCATCCCGCGGACCACGTGCGGCCCATGCCCGAGAACAAGGTCCGCCCCGGCCTCGATTACCGCACGGGCGAACTTTCTGAGATCGCCGCGTTTCTCGCCAAGAAATGTCTGGGCGCCCGCCGGTACGTGTTGGTAGGCTGCTCCTTCGGCGCCTCCGTGGAAGGACACAATGACGATATCAGCCGTGGCGGCGGAGCGGCCGACCACCTTTCTCGCCGTCCCCAGATCGTTGAGGTTGTAAGAGGTTGGGTAGGTCGCAAAAGCGATCAAATCAATCTTCTTGCCTTTCACGACAAGATGCGCCACGTCCCCCACCCGGCCCGAATGCGCAATCCCCAAGCCATCCAGGACGCGTTCGGAGCTGGCCCGCCCTGCTGGGCCGAAATCCAAGGCGTGATTGTTTGCCAGGCTCAGCACGTCGAACCCGGCTTCCTGAAGGTGTTTGCCGTAGCGCGTGGGGACCCGGAACGCATGGCAAGTTGCGGATGCTCCGGGGCACTTGGAGGTGTTGCCTCTATCGGTGAGGGGCCCTTCCAGGTTGCCAAAAGCTACATCCGCGCCGGCGACCAACGGGGTAACCTCTCGAAGCAGTTCGGCGCCGTCGTTGGGAGGGAGGTCACGCGGATCCGGCCAGCTCGAACCCAGCATGATGTCGCCCACCGCGGCGACAGTGAACGCCCCTGCCACCTGTGCTGGCGGCGGGAAAGCGACGACCGCCGGCCAGCCGGCTTGCCTGGCCTTGGTGGAAGCCGTTGCCGGCGCGGTTTGCGCCCCCGTTCTTCCTTCCAGCGACGGCAGCGCCCAGAATAGCGCCCAAGCCACAACCACTAAGGCCACCAAGCTCGGCAATCTCCTAACGATGTTTGCATCAATACGGGACCGGTCGAGAAGGGATGTTAGCGGGGCGTTTGCCCCGCCACCGTCGCTCAAAAGACAGGACATGATGGCGTAAGAGCGCCGCTACATTCCCACCTCGGCGATTCTTGCGCCAGAGAGTAGCTGCTTGGCCTGCTCCGAAGAAGAGTCAGTCCGGCGGTTCAGTCGTCGCTGTTGAGCGCCGCGGCGCGAGCCGTCAGGTAGCGGACCGGGTTCACGCGCGTGGACCACAGGCGGACTTCATAGTGCAGGTGGGGGCCGGTGGCGCGACCGCTCCTGCCCACGAAGCCGACGATCTCCCCGCCTAGCACCGCCTGGCCGAGCGCTACATTGAAGCTGGACAGGTGAGCGTAGAAGGTGCGGACGCCACGCCCGTGATCGATCAGCATGGCCATGCCGTAGCCCGCCTCGCGACCCGCGCTGACCACGATGCCGTCGGCCGCTGCCCGCACCGGCGTGCCGTACGGCGCGGAAATGTCCACGCCGCTGTGGAAGGTGCCTTCGCCGTTGAAGGGATCCAGGCGGTCGCCGAAGCCGCCCGTCAACGGGCCTTCCACCGGCCAATCCAGGGGCAGGCGGGGACTGCCGGGCGGCGCTGCTAGAAACTCGTGCCGCAGGTAAGGGGGCGTATAGGAGGCCCGCAATAGCAACTGGAACTGCTCAGCCGAGGCTCGCAGCGCTTCGTCCTTTTCCCCCTCGTTGGCACTCGGCTGGAGGGTGATCGCGCGCGGCGTGATCCCATAAGCCACCGAGACCTCGCTGGCCAGCATCTGTAAGGAGGCCAGTTGCACCTCGGTCCGGCTCATGGTCTTCTGCAGGCTGCTGTACTTTCGCCGCAGCAGTTCGGCTTCGCTACGCAGCCGGTTGTAGTTGGTGACCTTCAGCAGCATTCGCGCATAGGAGCCAACCGCTGCCGAAACGGTGATCACACCGATCAGCGTGAAGGCGCCACAGAGGTATACCAGGTACTGGGGAATATGAATGCGCCGGATCCGGCCGCGAATGCTGTGCGCAACAACGAAGATATAGTAGCTGTTCCGCATATCGGCGCTCCCGGGGGTCGTCGCGCAGATACCGCTTCGCGCACAGAAGCTTGGTTCCCTGGTTCCGTCCCTTGAAAAAGCGGGACGTAATCTATCAAATACATCCGAACAGTGTCAATATGGAACGGGCTGGGGGCCCGGGAACCGGTTCCCCGCTCCGCCCCGTTCTGGACCATGTGGAGTGAGGGACAGATCATCGGATGGGTCAGGCGGATGGCTGGCCACCCGGGAGCGGCAACCGTCGTGGGGCTGGGGGACGACGCGGCCGCGCTACGAGCGCCCCGCGGTTGTGACTTTCTAGTCACTACCGACCTCTTCGTCGAAGGGGTGCACTTCCGACGCGAGTGGATGAGCGCCCCGGCCGCCGGGCGCCGCGCGCTGTGCCGGGCGGCCAGCGACATCGCGGCCATGGGCGGTCGGCCCCGGTGGGCGTTCCTTTCCCTGGCCCTGCCGGTGCGCCCCGATCCGGACTGGACA
>CAYVGN010000325.1:0-4198 GCA_964451215.1 uncultured Acidobacteriota bacterium | reverse complement strand
GACTCCTGACTCCTGACTCCTGACTCCTGACTCCTGACTCCTGACTCCTGACTCCCAGCCCCGATCACTGCTCACAAGAACAACTGGCTGACCGAGGTCTCCGCGTGAATGGACTGGATGGCGCGGGCCAGCAGTTCGGCGATGCTCAGCACCTTGATGCGCCCGCAGTCCTTGGCCTCCGGCTTGAGGGGGATGGAGTTGGTGACCACGAGCTGTTCGATCGGGGACTGACAGAGGTACTCGACTGCCGGTCCCGACAGCACCGGGTGAGTGGCGCAGGCGTAGACGCGCCGGGCGCCGTTGTCCACCAGCGCCTCGGCCGCCCGCACCAGCGTGCCGCCGGTGTCTATGATGTCGTCAACGATCAGGGCGGTGCGGTCGCGCACGTCGCCGATCACGTGCAGCACCTCGGCCACGTTCACTTCCTCGCGGCGCTTGTCCATGATGGCCAGTGGCGCGTTCATCTGCTTGGCAAAGAAGCGGGAGCGCTCCACGCCGCCGGCGTCCGGGGCCACGACGGTGAGGTCGGAAAGGTTCAGCGAGCGGAAGTAGCTGACCAGGACCGGCGAGGCGAACAGGTGATCCACCGGGACATCGAAGAATCCCTGGATTTGCGGGGCGTGCAGCTCCATGGTGAGGGTGCGGCTGGCGCCGGCCGTGGTCAGCAGGTCAGCCACCAGCTTGGCGGAGATGGGCACCCGCGGCTTGTCCTTGCGGTCCTGGCGCGCGTACCCGTAGTAGGGTATGACCGCGGTGATGCGCTGCGCCGACGCCCGTTTCAGCGCATCCAGCAGCAACAGCAGTTCCACCAGGTTGGTGTCCACCGGCTGGCAGGTCGGCTGCACCACAAATACGTCGGCGCCCCGCACGTTCTCCAGGATCTGCAGGTACACCTCTCCGTCGCTGAAGCGCATCACCGAAGCCTGACCCAGCGGGACTCCCAGAAAGGAGCAGATTTCCTCGGCCAAAGGCCGGTTGGCGTTGCCGGTAAAGACTTTCAAGCGATCATAATTCATTCTTCAACCACTCAGCGGTCAACTGCCTGCGTGTGACCGTTCGCGTGACCCAGACCTGGAATTGCGGCCAGCGCCGCCGCACCATCCCGGCCGCCAGCCGCGCTTGCGGCGCTGTGCCAAACAGGCCGAACATCACCGAGCCGCTTCCCGTCAACAGTGCCGGGGATGCGCCAGCCCGCATGAGGAAGCCCTTGAGCCGCGCCAGTTGAGGGTAGGCGGAAAAAACAACTGGCTCGAAGTCGTTTTGGAGTCGGTCCCATCTGCGCAAAGCGACCGCGGCGCAGAAACCAAACATGATATGGCCTGCGAATGGGGTTGTCAACGCCTGCCCCTGCCGGGCCTCATCCAGGCACCGGTAAGCCTCTGCGGTCGAGATCCCCACACCTGGATGGACAAGCACCGCCGGCCGCGGGGCCGGATCGGGCAGCGGATAGACCTCCACTCCGCGGCCCAATCCCAGGGCTTGCCCGCCGATCAAGAAAAAGGGGACATCGGCACCAAGGGAAGCGGCCAGGGCCAAGCGCTGCTCCGGATCCAGGCGTCGGCGGAGCAACGTGGGCAGAGCGCGAAGCACAGCGGCCGCGTCGCTGGAGCCGCCGCCCAGTCCGCTCGAAATGGGAATCACCTTGTGGAGGGCCAGCCGCACGCGCCGCCGCGCCTTTAACTCCTTCAACACCGCCTCGGCGGCCCGCGCCGCCAGGTTGGAGCTGCCGGCCAGTTCCGGCAGGTTGCAGGAAACCTCGACCCCGGCCCCTTTCTCCACCTCAATTCGCAAGCGGTCGTGGAGGGCAATGGTCTGGAACACGGTGCGGAGTTCGTGGTAGCCATCGGCGCGCCGCCCGGACACGGACAGCCCCAGGTTAACCTTGGCGTAGCACTTCACTTGGGCGATGGGCACGCGGGGATGTTAGCAGGTGTCAGGCGTCAGGTGTTACGTGTCAGGGGCGACCCTACAGCCTGGCCAGCAGCTTCTATTGCTTCTTGCCGGTTTCCTGGGCGAGGCGGACGCGCCCGCTCTCCAGTTTTTTCTGCACCCTGGCTACGTCGGCCGGATCCACCTCCCCGGGCAGGGCTCGCGCCCACTCCGACAAGGCCCTCTGCCACTGCGCCACGGCTTCGCGGATGCGCCCCAACCGGAAGTAGACATCGCCGAGGTGGTCGTAGATGGTGCCGTCGCGCGAGATGCGCTGAAGCGCCTTTAGCAGATACCGCTCGGCCTCCTCCAGCCGGTTCAGCTTGAAGTAGACCCAGCCCAGGCTGTCGAGGTAGGCGCCGTTATTGGGGTCCTGGTCCAGGGCGGCCTCAATGTACTTCTTGGCCTCCTCCAGTCGGACACCGCGGTCGGCCAGCATGTATCCGAGGTAGTTCAGCGTCATGGGGCTGGAAGCGCTGATGGCCAGCGCCTTCTGAAACTGCTCCTCCGCCGCCTCGTACTTCTTCTGGCGCTCCAGGATCGAGCCCCAGAGGAAGTAGACGAACTCCTTCTCGTCCTTGCGGGTGGACAGTTTTTCAGCGGCGGCCACGGCCTGCTCGGCCTCTGCCCAGCGCTTGGCCCGCTCGTTGACCTGGGCCAGTGTCAACAGGACCTCGCGGTCCTGGGGCTTGCTCTGGAGCAGGGCCTGCAGTGAGCGGACCGCCTCCTCGAGGCGGCCGTTGTCGCCGAGCAGGCTGGCGCGGACCAGCTTCAGGCTGCGCTCAGCCGGAAACTTCTGAACCGCCGCCTCTGCTTCTGCCAGGGCCTTGGCCAGGTTCTTGGCCTGCCGCAGGGTCTCAATGGCCTGGGAGATGCCCCGCACGGCGTTCTCCTCGTCGGCGTCCATCATCTGGCGGAAGGCTTCCTCGGCCGCCTCGTAGTTCTCGGCGCCGCGGTAGAGCAGCCCCAGCCGTTCATAGAAGATGGCCCGGTTGGCCTTTTCGCGCGGGCTATACTCAGCGGCGTTGGCCTTCGCCGTGCGCTCCAGCAGCTTCTTGACCAGGTCTATAGCCTCGTTGGTGTGGCCCTGAGTTTCGTGGAGCAAGGCCAGGTTGTAGGGCACCTCGAGGCTGTCGGGCATCAGGCTGCCCGCCTTCTTCAGGTTCTCCAGCGCCAGATCGTACTTGCGCTGCTGGCGGTAAATCTGGCCCATGCGCAGGAACGCGTTGCCGTCCTGGGGCTGGGCGGCGGCGATGGCCTTGTACTGGGCGAGCGCCTCCTCGTACTGCTCGTTATAAAGCAGGTTCTGCCCCAGTGCCCGCATGTACTCCAGGTTGTCCCGATCCAGCTCCAGGGCCTTGCGGAACGCCTGGGCCGCTTTTTCGTGGTTGCGCGCCTGCTCGTAGGCGGAGCCCAGCGCGGCAAACAGCTTGGGGTTGGAGTTCTTGGCGGTAACCTTTTCCAGTAGCTCGACCGCCGCGTGCAACTGGCTGGTGTCGGTGTACAGGAGCGCGAGGCTGGTCAGCGCCTCCTCCGACTCCGGCTGCAGCTTGAGCGCCTCCTTCAGCGCCGCCTCCGCTTTGGTGAAGTCGTTGTTGAGGCGATAGAGCCGTGCCAGCGTCACCCGCGCTTCCACATCGCGGGCGTCCAGTTCAACGATCTTCTCGTACTGCTCGATGGCGCGGTGCAGCACGTCGCTTTGCAGCCGGCCGCCGGGTGGGTCGCCGAGCACGCGCAGGTAGACGCGGCCCAGCAGCCGGCGTGCATCCAGGTTGGCTGGGTCGCGCTTCAGCACCTCTTCCGCCTCCATCACCGCATCCCGGATGCGGCCGGTGCGAGCGTAGAGGTCGGCCAGCTCCGCGTTCAGGAAGGCCGAACTGGGATCGTACTGAATGGCCTGCTTGTACTCCTCGATGGCCCGGTTGAAATAGTCCTGGCGGTTGTAGGCCACTGCCAGCTCTTCGTAGAGGTGGGCCAGGGTGAAGTGGTAGTAAGCTTGCGCCCGGTCGGGAACGGTGGCGGGCTGGCCAGGGACGGGGGAGGGCCGCGCGCCCGCCTTTTCTTTCTGGGGCGCCCCCCAGGCTCCCGCCGCCAGCAGCGTTGCCAGAGCCGCGGACCACAATCTGTTCATCAGAGCACCTCGTCGCAAGTTGCCCGCCCGATTGCTGGAAACGGCAGGTGAACGTTGCGCCGTTTTTTCAGTATACCAAAACCGTCAGGAGTCAGGAGTCAGGAGTCAGGAGTCAGGAGTCAGAATTCAGGAGTCAGA
>CAYVGN010000324.1:610-4256 GCA_964451215.1 uncultured Acidobacteriota bacterium | reverse complement strand
CAAACCCACCCAGTACATCACCGGGCGGCAGGAGTTCTGGGGGCTGGAGTTGCGGGTGACGCCGGCGGTGCTGATCCCGCGCCCGGAAACCGAGCACGTAGTCGAGTGCGCCCTGGAACTGGCGCGGAGCCTGAACCGCGCCGAACCGCCGCTGATCGTGGACGTGGGGACCGGTTCCGGCTGCATCGCCATTGCCCTGGCTCACGAGCTGCCCCGGGCCCGCTTGATCGCCACCGATGTCTCGGCGGCAGCGCTGGCCGTGGCCGCAGAGAATGTGCGCCGGCGCGGGGCTCGAACCGTGTGGCTTTGCCGGTGCCAGCTGCTGTCCCCCCTGGCCACGGGCTGCGCCGACATCGTGGTGTCCAATCCCCCCTATGTTCCGAAGTTCCTGCAGGCTGGGTTGCCCCGCGAAGTCTTCGACCACGAACCCCACGAGGCCCTCTTCGCCGGCCCGGAGGGGATCGAGGTCTATGCGGCGCTGGCGCCGGAGGCCGCCCGCGCCCTCCGCCCCGGCGGCTGGCTGGTTCTGGAGCTTGGCTATAATATGGCCGACCGCGTGCGCTCCCTGTTCTTGCCAGGGTGGAGCGAGGTGGAAGTGCGGTCGGACCTGGCGGGGATTCCGCGGGTGCTGTCTGCCCGCAGGAGCGACTCTTAGGTCGCCCCTGTACATTGACGCTCGCCGATGAAAACCATCCTCCACGTGGACATGGACGCTTTCTTCGTTTCGGTCGAGGAGCTGTACGACCCGACCCTGAAGGGGAAGCCGGTGGTGGTGGGCGGGGAACTAGTATGGCGCAATGGCCGCTGGGCGGCGCCGCGCGGCGTGGTTGCCGCCGCCTCCTATGCTGCCCGCAGCTACGGTATCCACTCGGCGATGCCGCTGGCGCGGGCGTTTCGGCTGTGCCCACAGGCCATCTTCCTCCCCGGGCGCCGGGAGCGCTACGCGGAAGCATCGCGGAAGATCGAGGCGATCTTCCGCTCCTTTTCTCCCAAGGTGGAGATGGTTTCCATTGACGAGGCTTACCTGGACCTGACGGGCACCGAGCGGCTGTGGGGGCCGCCGCTGGCTGCCGCCGCCCGTCTCCACCAGGAAGTGCGCCGCCAGACGCGGTTGCCCTGCTCGATCGGCGTGGCCAGCTCCCGGCTGGCGGCTAAGGTAGCCTCGGAGCTGGCCAAGCCCAACGGTCTGCTGGCCGTGGTTCCCGGCCAGGAGGCGCGCTTGCTGGCTCCTCTCCCTGTCCGCAAGATCCCCGGCATTGGCAAGGTCACCGAAAAGCGCCTGCGCGACTTGGGCTTGAGCACCGTTGCCGACGTGGCCCGCGCCGGCGGCGCCGTGCTGCCCGAGCAGCTCTTCCAACAGTTCGCCGCCGGCGGCTGGTTCGAAGGCGAGATCGGCGAGGAGGAAGACGCCAAGTCCCTGAGCCACGAAACCACCTTCGACCAAGACACGGCCGACCGGCAGCAACTGGCGGCCACGCTCTCCGAGTTGTCGCAGATGGTGGGGCGCCGCCTGCGCGAGCACGGCTTCTTTGCCCGCACCATCACCGTGAAACTCCGCTACGCGGACTTCCACACCCTGACGCGGGCCCACACGCTGCCCGAGGCCACCGACCTGGACGGCGAGATTTGCCACGCCGCCTGGGACTTGTTCGGCGCCACCTGGAACGGCTCGCCGGTGCGGCTGCTGGGCGTGCGGGCCAGCGGCCTGGAGCGCAAGCAGGGCCAGATGAGCCTGCTGGAGGCGGAGCGCCAGCGCAAGTGGCAGAAGGCGCTGGAGGCGGCCGACCGCGTGCGCGACCGGTTCGGCTTCGAGGCCGTGCAACTGGGCGGGGGCCTGGCCCCTCCGGCCGGGGCCTGCCCGGTCACTACCCGCCGCAGCCGCCAGCCCTCTTCGCAACAGAATCAGAGCCGCGACCGCAAGCAAGAGGGTCCCGGGCGCGGGAGGACTCCTTCCCCTCGGGGTACTTCATGAGCAGCCCTGACGCGATCCGCCGGGACCGGGCCGCCGCCGTCGTTCGCCGCCTGCGCGAGCACGGCTTCCAGGCCTACTTCGTGGGCGGCTGCGTGCGCGACTTGGTCCTCAACCGCCAGCCCGATGACTATGACGTGGCCACCTCAGCGCAGCCGGCGGAGGTGTTGCGCCTGTTCCCGGGCAGCCTGGAAGTGGGGATGCAGTTCGGCGTGGTGCTGGTGGTGGAAGACAGCCAGGAGATCGCCGTCGCCACCTTTCGCAGCGACGAGCGATACCTAGACGGGCGGCACCCGCAGGGCGTGGTCTATACGCTGGACGCGCGCCAGGACGTGGCCCGCCGCGATTTCACCATCAACGGGCTGCTGTACGACCCGCTGAGCCCGGGCCCGGAAGAGGAGCGGGTGATTGACTACGTGGGCGGCAGGGCCGACCTGCGCGCCGGGCTTGTCCGCACCATCGGCGATCCGCTGAAACGCTTTGCGGAAGACCGGCTGCGCATGCTGCGCGCCGTGCGCTTCGCGGCTCGCTTCGGCTTCTCCATCGAGCCGGCCACTTGGCAGGCCATCGGGCAGAAGCATGCGGGCATCGCACAGGTCAGCCGTGAGCGGGTGCGCGACGAGCTGCTGAAGATCCTGACCGAGGGCGGCGCGCGCCGCGGCTTCGAACTGCTTGACCAGAGCGGCCTCCTGGCCGACATCCTCCCGGAAGTGGCGGCGCTGAAGGGCGTGCCGCAGCCGCCCGAGTTCCACCCGGAGGGCGACGTCTGGACGCACACCTTGCTGATGCTGGAGCAGATGGGGATGCCGGCGGCGACCCTGGCTTTGGGCGTGCTACTGCACGACGTCGGCAAGCCCCCCACCTTCCGCCTCGCCGACCGCATCCGCTTCGACAACCACGCGCCCATCGGCGCCCGCATGGCGGAGCAGATATGTGAACGGCTGCGCTTGCCGCGGCGGGATATCCAGCAAATAGCGGCCCTGGTCGAAAACCACCTGCGCTTCAAGGACGCCGTCCAGATGCGGCCCTCCAGGCTGAAGCGCTTCCTCCAGACGGAGCGCTTCGACGAGCACCTGGAGCTGCACCGGCTGGACTGCGTCAGCAGCCACGGCGACCTCGGCAACTACGAATTCCTGAAGCAGAAGCTGGCAGAGATGCCGGCCGAGGAGCTGCGCCCCCGGCGGCTGATCACCGGCGACGACCTGATCGCCGAGGGCTACACGCCCGGGCCGCAGTTCGGCCAGATGCTGCGGGCCGTCGAGGACGCCCAACTGGAGGGGGAATTGCGCAGCCGCGAGGAAGCGCTTGCCTTCGTCCACCAGCGCTTCCCGCTCTAGTGCCGTGACCGCCTGGTTTCTTCCCTTGAGTACGGTCGTGAAGACTACGCGCACACACGGATAGAGGGCGTCATCGGGTAGAAATCAGGCGGTCACGGTACTAGCCGCGGGATTATGCGGCCACCGTCACTTGAGACACACAACCTGGCGGCATAAGGCCGCCGCTGGATTCGCGGTTCGGCGACAGGCGGCCTTACAGCTTCGGCGCGTCGGCGGGTGGCGGCAACAAGTGGAGCGCGCCGAAGGCGCCCAACACGGGCGCAAGCGGCGCTGCCTTCTCGATCGCTCCCACCTTCTCCTTCTGCTCCGCGGTCAGCAGCGCCAGGAAGTTGTCGCGAAA
>CAYVGN010000324.1:0-600 GCA_964451215.1 uncultured Acidobacteriota bacterium | reverse complement strand
CTGGTCGAGAGCGCGAACCTCCAGGAACAGCTTCCCGACAGCCGCCGGATCGGGACTGGCCGAGCTGGCTAGCTCTTCGAGCTGTTTTTGCTTCTCCCCGATCTGCTGTTTGAGGTTGCCGAGGCGTTGCTTCCGCGCCTCCAGCAGTTCCTTGAACTGAGCTATCTGAGCTTCAGAGAAGCCAAGGAACTTGGCCACAATCAGGGGTGGCGGCGGGGGCGCGTCGGGACCCGGCGGGGGCGGTAGCTGCACCCAACCGGATAGCGGCAACGCCAAGACCAGGCAAAGAAGCCCCAGACCACGCAGAGTGTACTTTCTCATCAGATCATTCCTCCTGTGACTGCCGGGCTGTCCCCGTTCAGCTTGCCACGGCCCGGGCTCAGGCCGGGCCCGCTCTCGGACTGAGGTGGCTCGTAAGCAGCGGCCTCACAACTCCAGCGGCTCACTGGGCGGCCGGGGAGGCGGCGCCGCCGGCGGGGTGGGCGGCTGTGGCCTGGGCACGGGAGCACCCACCAACGGACTCGGGGGCGCCGCGGGCGCCGGGGGAGCCGGGGGCGCCCCCGAGTCCGTTGGTGGGTGCTCCCGTGCCCAGGCCACAGC
>CAYVGN010000323.1:0-4269 GCA_964451215.1 uncultured Acidobacteriota bacterium | reverse complement strand
AGCTGGTCGCGGCGGCGCAGTCCCTCCACGGTCAGACCGAGGCCGCCCAACTGGTCCTCGCGGTAAGGGTCTGCCCCAGCCAGGTAGTAGACCAATTCCGGCCGGAAGGAGGAGAAGATGCTCGGCAGGGCGCTCTCCAGCAGCCCCAGGTACTCCTCATCGCCGACTCCGTCGGCAAGGTTGATGTCCAGCGTGCTGGGCGGTTTCGGGAAGGGGTAATTGTTCTTCTGGTGCATGGAGAAGGTGAACACGTCCGGATCGCCGGCGAAGATGGCGGCCGTTCCGTTGCCCTGGTGCACGTCCAGGTCAATGATCAGCGCCCGTCGCAGCAGCCCGTCTTTCTGCACCCGCCGCACGGCGATGGCCACGTCGTGGATTACGCAGAAGCCCTCGCCGTGATCCGGGAAGGCGTGGTGGAAGCCGCCGCACAGGTTCACGGCCACACCCACCGCCAGTGCCCTTTCCGAGGCCAGGATGGATCCCCCAGCCGAAAGCCAGAAACCCTTGACCAGTTCTTCCGAGTAAGGAACTTCCATGCGGAGGATCTGGGCGTAGCTCAGGCTGCCGCTGCGCAGCCTGACGACCCAGTCCCGGGTGTGGACCAGCAGCACGTCTTCGTCGATTGCCGGCGAGGGAGCCAGGAAGTCGGAGGGCTCGGCCAGGCCTTGCTGCAAGAGCCGCTCGTAGATGAGCCGGTACTTTTGGGCAGGGAAGACGTGCAGGCCCAGGCTCAGTTCGTACTCGGGTGTGTAAACAATCGGGAATGGCAGCATGACACCAGCCGGCCGAAGCGGCGCCGCCACCTGATTCTAGCAGGGAACACAGGGGCAGTGCGCTCCGTATTTGCCAAAGGCTGGGTTACTTTTCTCGGGGTGTGACGTCTAACGGTGTGCCGAGAGCGAGGAGGCAATATGCAGGTCAGGACCACTGTTATGGTCTGCGTGGTTGCCATTGGACTGGCAGCGAGCGGCTCGACGTTGGTGACAGATAGGGCCGAGGGCTCGTTTGAGCGCACATTGTCCGTTTCTGGACCCGTGCAACTGAACGTCAGCACCGGCTCCGGTTCCATTTCCATCCGCAAGGGAGCGCCGGGTTCGGTGCGCATCCAGGCCCGGGTCCACGCCCACACCCGGGACGGAGACGCAGCGGCGCTGGTGCGCGAGGTGGAGCAAAATCCGCCTATCCGCCAGACGGGAAACATCATCGTCATCGGCAACGAAGTGCGCCGGTGGGACCGCGTGGGGATCTCCTATGACCTGACGGTTCCGGAGGAAACGAGGGCCGCGGCCCATACCGGCGCCGGGGGGGTGGATGTGTACGACGTGCGGGGCCCGGTGGAGGCCTCCACGGGTTCCGGCAGCATCCGGGCGGAGAACATCGGCGGGAGCGTGCAGGTGAGGACGGGGAGCGGCAACATCGTGGTTGCCCGTGCGCGCGGCGCGGTGGCTGCCAATACCGGGAGCGGGTCGGTGGAACTGAGCAGCATCGAGGGAGCGGCCGAAGCCCGCACCGGGAGCGGCAACGTCAGCGTTTCCGGGGCGAGCGGGGCGGTGCGCGCTCAGGCTGGTTCCGGCCGCGTGCGAGTGGAGAAGGCCACCGCTGACGTAGAAGCGCGCTCCGGCAGCGGCAACCTCACCGTGGACGGCAGCCCCAAGTCGGCGCGCTGGGACCTGGAGACCGGCTCCGGCTCGGTCGAGGTCACCCTACCTCCGGGAACACCTTTCGAAATCGATGCGCACACCCACTCCGGCACCATCTCCACCACCCACCCGGTTACCGTGACCGGCACGCTGCGCAGAAACGAACTCCGAGGCGTGGCCATCCGCGCCGAAAACCGCATCTACATCCGCACGGCCAGCGGCAGCGTCCGCGTGGACTGATTCCCTGGGCCCCCGGGTGTGCCGCCCCGCCGGCTCCCAGGGCGGGTTCCCGACCTGCCCCGCCCCTTTCCCCGCTTCCTTTATAAGCTTTTGCACCCGTGGGGCTTTTGGGGTATCCTTCAGTAGCGTTCAGCTAAGCCTTCTCTGCGAGTGTATCCATGGCGTTCGGTTTGGGCTTTAACAAGGCTAAGATTCTTAGTACCGCCGAGAAGTACGTGAGCCAGGGCAAGATCCCGGCGGCTATCCAGGAATACCAGAAGATTCTGGAGAACGAGCCGCGGGACCTCACCATCCTCAACATCGTCGGCGACCTCTACCTGCGCATCAACAAGAACGAGGAGGCGCTGAAGTACTTCTACAAGCTTGGTGAGGCCTATCGCGACGACGGCTTCGCGCGCAACGCCATAGCCGTTTATCGGCGGATCGTTCGGGTGGACACCAGTGCGATCGATGCCATCCTGGCGCTTGCGGAGCTATACACGCTCCAGGGGCAACTGGGCGACGCCAAGGTCCACTACCAGCAGGCGGTGGATTACTATTCGCAGCGCGGGGAGACCGACAAGTGCGTGGACGCGATGGAAAAGCTGCTGCTGCTGGATCCGGAAAGCCTGTCCATCAAGCAGCGGCTTGCCCAGCTCTATGAGCAGGTGAACCAGCGCGACGCCGCCTCCGCCAGGTAAAGGGCGGAGGCCGAGGCCCTCACCGACCGCGGGGACCGCCCGGAGGCAGAGCGTGTTCTGAAGCGGGTGCGCGAGCTGGGCCGCTTCGGCCCCGAGGTCCTGGTGCTGCAGGCCCGCATCCAACTGGATGACGACCGGCCCCGGGACGCCATCGCCACGCTGGACTTGCTGCCCGAGGCCAGCGTGGACAAGGCGGCGCGCAACGTTCGCTTCCATGCCTACCTTTCCCTGGGGGACATGGACCACGCCACCGCTGTGGCCAAGCAACTGCTGGACCAGCACGAGGATGTGGCCGGCATGGCGGCGGTGTGCGAGCAACTGCTGGAGGGCCACCGCCATGCCGAGGCGCTGGACGCCTACCGCTACATGGCTGACCGCCTGATCGCCGGCCGGAATACCTCGCCGCTGGTGGAAGGCGTGAACAAGATCGCCCAAGCCCAGCCCTCCAATCCCGACCCGCTGGAACTGCTCCGCCACGTCTATCGCGAGACTCATGAGACGGCCGAACTCATCGAGGTGGATGAGCGGCTGGCCAACCTGTACCAGCAGCAGGGCGAATTCGCGCGCGCGCGGGAGCTGTACCAGGAACTCCTCACGGCTGATCCGGACAACCCGCAGCACGCGCAGAAGCTCCGGGAAGTAGACGCCAGGCTGGGGATTGGGCCGGCGGCGGCTCCTGCCCCTCTGGAGGCGCCCACCGAGGAGGCGGCCTTTGCCGAACTGGTCTCTGCCCCGGTTGTGGTCGAGCAGCCCCTCAGCCCGCAAGAACAGGAACTGCTGGATACCGCCTGTACCGAAAGCGACCTGTACCTGACTTACCACCAATTGGAGAAGGCCACCAGGCCGCTGGAGGCCATTCTCGACCGCCTGCCCAAGAACATCGTCCTGAACGAGCGTCTGCTGGATCTCTATCAGCGTGCTGAGCAGTTCGCAAAGGCGGTGGGGCGCTGCGAAGTTCTGGCGGAAGTGTACGTCACGGCGGGCGATGCGGAGAAGGCTGCCAGCTACGGCGAGATGATGGCCAAGTTCCAGGCGCAGGCTGGCGCGGCGGCCGCGCCCGCCGCGGCTCCTGCGCCGCCGGAGTTTGAGGTTCCACTGCCCGCCGCCCTGGCGCCCTTCCCGCCGGCTGCCCCTCCGGTGGAAGCACCCCCGCCGGCGGAGGCGGCTGCTGCCGTGCGCGAGGTGGACCTGTCGGACTGGGAGGCGATGATGGCAGGCGCCGAGCCGGTCGCGGCCCCGCCCGCCGTTCCGTCCGAACTGGGGAAGGCACGCGAGGAGATCGAGCTCTACCTCCGGGCAGGCCAGATCGCCGAGGCCACCACCGCGCTGGTGCAGTTGCAGGAGAAATATCCGGGAGCGCCCGAGGTGGAGACGCTGGCGGAGAAGGTGGCGATTGCTTCAATGAGTATGCCTGCGGCGGCGCCGGCCGAGGCGCCACCACCGGAGGCGGTGGCCGAGGCCACGGTCCAGGAGTTCCAGTTCGCCGAGCTTGCCGAGGCGCCGCCGGCGGAAGTGCCGCTGCCGGTCTGGGGCGAACCGCAGCCTGCCGCCGCGCCGGCACCGCCGGTCGTCGAGCCTGAGCCGGTTGTGCCGCCTCCCGTCGTGACAGTGCCACCGGCGCCGCCGGTGGTTGAGCCTAGGCCGCCAGCGCCACCCCCGGTGGTGACGGCGCCGCCAGCGCTGCCGGTTGTTGAGCGCAAGCCGCCAGC